>JANMYZ010000502.1:0-5766 GCA_031382605.1 Planctomycetota bacterium
GCCGAGCGGATCGAGTCCAAGTTTCTTAAGATCTCCTTGGGCTCCTTTGTTGGTGGCGGCTTTACCACGCATGATCTGAAGTTCATCAATCGCAATATTCGCACCATCCTCGGCGACGATGCCCAGGTTGTCAGTCAGCGTGTCGCCAGCCCTAATTGCCGTCGAATCAGCGCCGTTATTCACGGTGACCGTAATCAAATTACCTGGCTGGCGCACTTCGAAATACATTGAGCATGCGGTTTTAACGATGAAGTTGAATGGTTTTGCCGTCGCTGTCTCTTCTTTAGAGATCGCGCGATAGGTGTTGCTGGGGAAGTCGAACTCAAAACGGACACCACGGAAATCGACAGTCATTCTACCACGATTATTCATCGGCATGAAGATCAGTTGAGCAGCGCGTGCATCATTGATGTCGCGCCGATTCAAAAAGGCTCCGTCCCTCATATTTGTCGCCATGCCATTCTTCACCTGCCAGGCGCTTGGAGATGAGGTGAAAAGCTTGAGATCATCTGGCGAATTGAAGAGCAAGGTGTCACGCGATGCGGACGCCGGCCCGCCAGTCACGGCATTGGGCACCGCAGGCTGAACTCGCAGGCGTTCCAACTCAACGATGGCAGCGGCGACCAGTGGTTTTACTTTATCGTCCGCACGCTTGAGCATTTCCAACGAGTCATTGAACGTCTTCGCGTTTCCCTCGGCGGCAGCGGCTTTGGCCCTGGCAACGAGTTCAAGGGCATCACGTTGGCGCGCAAAAGTTACCAACAGATCAAGGTCTACGCCCATTGCTGGATCAAGTTGCCCTTTGCCTCGCTTAAGCGAAAACGCTGCCAAATCAGTGTTTTCCGCGATTAAATACATGATCGTGGCCAAAGAGAAATCGTCCGGCTGAGCGGTCGGTGCGTTGATGATCTCACCACACAAACGTGCGACGTCTTTTATCGACACCTGGCTCCAGGTCAGGTCGGTCTTGCTGCCAACCGCTGAAGCCACCGTAATGCCCTCTGTGGTAAATTTCAGGATGTCCCACATATCTTTGGTGACCGGGTGAGGTACCCGCATTTTCGGATGACGTTCTGAGAGCACTTTTTCAAGCAAAACGCTGCGCTTATCAAATAGGTCGAGCTTACGTTTGATTGCCGTGGTGGTGGTTACCCCTGCTGGCAATGAGGCAAATTTCAGCTGAGCGGCTGCCGTTTGGCCGTTGGCTAAATCCTTGCCGATCTGGCCATCGACGAGCGCCGCAGGATTAATCTCGACATGCTGGGCGGCAGGCTGCTCGGACGCTTTCCCAGGCTGAGCGGCACCCTTACCAAAACGTTTTTCAGCACTCGCAAGTTGCTCCTTTGCCCACACGTCATCTTCCGGCATGCCCCACCATTCGAGCGCTGGCTGCGTCAGACGTTCAACCTCTGCGTAGTCCTTGGCCAACGCTATCTGCGCCAGGACGTCGCCTTTGGTGGACTGGTGATTTTTCACCACTTGCAGGATGCGGGCCTGACGTTCTTCGACGGTTGGAAGGCGCTCACATTTCGCCATTGCCTGCTTGAACAGAGCCTTGCGTTCGAGTTCGGCGATTTCAGTTAAGAGGCTCGCTCGCTCTTCGGGCGTTACCGCAATCGGCGCTTCCGCCACAGCGGGTCCAGCCGATTCAGCAGATGCAGCGACCGGTTTCTGGTTCACGTCAAGCCACGACGGAGTGCGCGTGTTCGGGCCGCTTTCGGTCGCCGCCTTGAGCGGATCTTTGGGCGTTGAACTCGATTTGGTCGCCGGCGCATCAGCAACTGACGGCTTGGGTACTGGCGTTACCGGCGTTACCGGCTTCTGGAGCGGATTTGTTTCAACATCACTGACGGGCGAAACGACTGTCGCGGGTTTCATCCCCTTCGCTGGTGGATTGAACAAGAAGTACGCCAGAGCTCCGACGATTACGATAGCAGCAACCACAACAATGCCGACACCCGCACCCGAATTGCCAGGCTGTACTCGCACCGCAGCTCCTGGTCGTTCGCCAGAAATCGGGGTATTGCGCCGTACTTGGGTCGTGCCGCCGCCCAGGCCACGAGGAATTTGGCCGGTTCCCGTCCGCCGCAATTGCCCGGTACCGACGCGCCGGGTTTGCGCGGTATTTTGGTTTTGGGTCGCTGGGATATTCTGCGTTAAGCGAAGCGTTTGCCGTTTGGCACCGCCGCCGAATTTATCGAGCGCATCGATGACTTCGCGATAACTCTGACAGCGATCTTTACGTTCTGCCGAAACCAATTTCTGACAAAAGAGATCAAGATCACGACTGACACCTGGTTGGACGCTGCGTAAGGTACGCGCACCGTTGGCGATAACTTTATGCAATGCCTCATGAGCGTTGTAGCCGGTAACCAAGCCTTCGCCGGTCATCATGCGGAACATCAACGCGCCGAGCATGAAAATATCCGAACGCACATCGCTACGGATATCCTCGCTCAAATGTTCAGGCGCGAGATAGTATTCGGTCGCGGCGCTCGCTCCGGATAATTCACGCACGAGAAAGCGATGATGCTTGGGTACCGAAAATTCATCGACCAGAACATTACCATCTGGACTTACCAAGATGATGTCTGGACGAAGCCAACCATGGACCACGCCGTGGCGCGCGGCTTCTTCTAATGCCAAGGCTACTTGGCGAATAATGCCCATGGCATGCGGCGGCGCGAGTGCGCGACGGCGTGCGAGAACATGCCCCAGCGGCTCGTAATCCGAAGGATCGGCGCTCAACAAGATCCGCGAATCCGTGGTCTGCGACATCGCTACTAATGGTAAGATATAGGGATGTTTGACCTGACTCGCGAGACGCACGTGGGATTCAAAATTATCGCTGTAACTTGGTTGCCGCATCAACGCGGGGTTCAGCGCAAGTGCGCGCAACGTGCGCCCGCTACTGCGTTCACGAACTCGGGTCCGACGACCCTGGGCGGATTCATCCAACGGCGCCATCGAATCATAACCCGGCACCTCGTAAGGCTGACTCAACACCGGAACCGAACCACTTCCGGGAGTACCGCCTTTACCTAAAGCGCCGTTTGCCGCAGAAGTGCGATCTGGCAACACATGCATCCCGTAGCGACTTTCATCCGGCGCTGATTGCTGGGATTGATTGCCAGCAACCGTGAGGGCGGCAGGACCGGGCGCGCGGGTTAATCCGCGATCTGCATCCACCACTTCCAAGGCCGAGCCACAAATTCCACACGCATACACGGTGCCGATTTTCGCATCAGGAACTTCGAGCATTGCCTGACAACGAAAACACGAAATCAACCAGGTGCCTGAAGCGGGCGCTTCAGCAGCGCTACTCTCTGGCACCTCGCCAGAGAGGCGAACCCGATCGAGGACCACGCTGGTGACTTTTTGCATGGTCTCCATCACGCCATTGCCATCGACCGCAACGGCGGACAAACTTGGCCAACCACGGACATTCATCAGTGGTTCAAGTTGTTCACGTTTAAGCGCGGTGGGTAAATCCTGTTTGTTGTACTGCACCACAATCGGCAGGTCATTGGGCAAGCCATGATGGAGCAAGTTGCCGAGCATTTCGTTCATCGCTTCGATGTTTTCATCAAGCGCTTCACGACGGCTATCGGCGACAAACACGACCGCGTCAGCTCCCGCTAAAACCGCACGCCGCGTGGCGGCGTAATAGCTTTGCCCAGGCACGGTGAAAAACTCAAAATGCACCCGATGGCCGTTGACATCACCCGCATCCATTGCCAACAAATCGAAACGCAAAGTCCGTTCGCTGTGGGTGTCTACCATCACCAGATCACCAGCCGCATGGCTGGGAACGCGATCGTGGATCACGGTAAGATTCGTCGTCTTACCCGCCATGCCTGGCCCGTAGTAGACGACTTTAAGGATGATCTCCTGAGCAGCAGCATTAATACGCATAGTGTACCCTTTTACTCCGGCGGTCTAATTAACGGCCCGGCTATCCGGAGCGGTGGAAACGGAACGTTTGAAAAACGATAACAGCGCCAAGGTGACGACTCCGCAAGAAATTCCAGCATCAGCAATATTAAATGTTGGCCAGATGTAATTGATGCCGATGACGTTCAAGTCCATCACTAAGAAATCGCGAACGCCCTCTAAACGGCCCAGCTGAGTGCCCACTCGGTCGATGGCGTTTCCTAGCGCACCGCCAAATACCGCCCCGAAGGCAAAGTTTTCCCAAGCGCCGCAAGGACGAAATTGTTTCCACCACACCCAGGCCAATAATGGGATCAATACCATCGTGATCAGCGTGACCACCAACGGCATTTGATGACCAATGCCCCAGGCCACGCCGGTGTTGGAATGCTGCGCAAGCCAACGAGGTAGCGAACGTTCCTCCAAACTGAAAATCCACCACTTCGTTAATTGATCACTCAGCAAGACCACCAACATCACGGGAAAGAACCACTTTGCCCATGAGCGAAAGGTGGAATCGACGCGAATGGGGAGAGACGCATCGCTCATGTGCGCTTCCCGCTCAGTCCCCACGACCTCTCATTGACCATAACTCGTTATCGTCCTGTAATGATTATCTCAAGTCGCTCGAAACAGCGATTGCAAGCTAGCGGGCACTCTTCAACAGCGCAAGGCAATCGCCCCGCCCAAATAATGCCTGTGACTCCACCGGACATCTTGATCCGCCGTCAGCGATTCGAGACTGACGCACCCATGTGAGGAGCGACCGTGACCGAATCGACCAGCAAACCCTCTGCCTTGTTCCAGAATTATGGCCGCGCTGACGTGAGTTTTGTCCGAGGAAAAGGCGTTTATTTGTACGATACTCAAGGCCGCGTCTACCTGGACGCTTTTGCTGGAGTCGCGGTGTCGACCTTGGGCCACGGACATGCGGGTTTGACTCAGGCGATCAGTACGCAGGCGGCAAACCTGCTCCATTGCTCCAACTATTACACGGTTCCCCAGCAAGAAGACCTCGCGCGCACCCTCGTTCACGCGGCTTTTCCAGGGCGAGTGCTGTTTTGTAACTCCGGCACCGAAGCCAACGAAGCGGCCTATAAACTGCTGCGTTTGTGGGGCAATCTTCAGCATGGCGGACGCAAAACTCGGATCATTTCATTCCTCAACGGCTTTCACGGCCGGACCATGGGATCGTTGTCAGTAACCGCGAATCCCAAGTACCGCGAGCCGTTTGCCCCCCTCGCGCCGTGCGAGTTCCTGCCGTATGGCGATTTGCCTGCGTTAGAAGCGGCCTTCGCCACGGGCGATGACAAGGGCGATGACATCGCCGGGGTATTTATTGAGCCGATTCAAGGTGAAGGCGGTGTCATCGTACCGCCTGCGGGCTTCCTGAAACGGCTACGTGAACTCTGCACCGCCCATCAAGCGCTGCTGGTGATGGATGAAATTCAAACGGGTTTCGCCCGCACCGGCAAGCTCTTCTGCCACCAACATGAGGGCGTGGTGCCGGACATGATGACCATGGCCAAAGGCCTTGGCGGTGGAGTGCCCATCGGTGCGATTTTGGCCATTGAAGCGGTCGCTAGCCTGATGAAACCGGGCATGCACGGCACCACTTTTGGCGGTAATCCGCTGGCCTGTGCCGCAGGTTTGGCGGTGATGAACGAAGTCGTTCAACCGCATTTTATCGCCAACATCGTTGCTCGGGGCGAGCAGCTCAAAGCTGGTTTGATCACGCTCATGGGTGATGACGCCAGCAAGGTTCGGGGCCGTGGCCTCTTGGTCGGCGTCCCATTGACCTCCGAGCCTGGTCCTCTGGTGCAGGCAGCGCGT
>JANMYZ010000503.1:0-13970 GCA_031382605.1 Planctomycetota bacterium
AGCATGCCAGAGTTGAGCGTCACGTGTCGCACGTCGAGCGGTATGCCCAGGAAATGGCCGATCTCCGGCGCAAGGCCAAGCATCATGCCCAGGCTGATATTGGTGCCCCAGCCGGCAATGTGGCGACGGACAAAACGGCTGACGGCGACCATTCGTTCACGGCCAAAACGGCGACCAAGGGGATGGTCTGAGATTCCCTGCGGCACTCGGTGATAGGCTGACCAATTGTCGACCCAGCCGCCGATGAGGCTCGATGACCATAAAATAACGCCGGTAAAAGCAGCGTAAAAAATCGTCAGGCTGTCCACTGGGCTCAGATCAACAAATAGACGCGTGGCCTTCTCTGCGGTCAAAAAAGAACGACCGGTTAGCGCTTGCCAGGCTTGATTAAATGCGACACATCCCAGCGCGACCGCAAGCACGTTAGCGGCCGCCGAGGCCACTTGCGAACTAACGATGCCAAGCGCGGTGCGGGTCAAGTGGTCGACGGATTTCTGATCATCACTGTCGCGTAATGAGATCGCCAAAGTCGCTGCGGTCATCGCCGGCTGTTTGGTGGCCAGCATCAACCCCAGGTGCTGCATGGCGACAAAGCTTGCCGCGAAGTTCAGCCCATACCCAATACCGATGACCAACCCAGTGGCGTGCAGCGTGGCCAGCACACATTTTCCCGCGACGGTTAATACCGTCAGCAAACCACCGCCAAGTGAAGCAAGCCAAAGGTGGCCGTATTCGCTACCCGTGGTGGCAATGTAATGTTCACCGGTGCCGCCCGCCCGTTCGACGATCTTGCAGTGCAACATATTGAAATTCGCGCGTGCCAGATCGACCACACTGCGGCCCTGATGGATGAAACCGGCGGAGCGCACCAGCATGCGGCGGAGCAAAGCCCAGCGCTGCGTTCCCCGCTTCAGCGAGATCCATTCGATCATGGAATCCAACTGCAGCAGGCCACGCTCCATCACTTCCAGGCCATAGACGATATCAACACTCACACCCTGGGTTTCGATCAGGCTGCGAATATGGGCGATGCGGGTCCGGCATTCGGTTGCCGAGGTTTTCCAGTTGTCGAGCACGTGATCGAGCGGATCACCGGCCAACCACGTGGTGACCACCAGATCGACGGTGATTTGCAGATTATGAAACGGCGAACTGGTCAGCGACTCGGACGGCTGACGCTGACGCAATTTGCGCGTCAGCCCCTGCGCGGTAATACGCAGCGCCAATAACCGCATGCCATCAGCAAAATCTTGGGCCAGAAACTTCCAATCCGCGATTGACGCAGGCGGGCACAGTTCATCCATCAAGCCAGCAAACACTTCGGGACTCAAGCGCTGAACGCGCGCCGCCACGCGCGGTTTGTCGAGCCAGCGCCGCAGCAGGTCCGCCAAATCCTGATCGTCACGCGGACGCGGCAGCAGATGGCCAAGCAGGCGATCACTGCCCTCCGCCAAAAAGCCGCGCTCGCTGGGCATCCCGAAGTCGCCGAACAAGCCACGCGCCTCGCAGTGGGACAACGTCGCCAACAACGTGTCGCGCAAACGAGTCCGACGTGCGGCATCATTGTGCAACATCATCACCAGCAGATGGACGCGGTCGATAGCGCTGGAGTCCATCTGCCAAGCAGCGGTCGCCTGAAGCTTCATGACTTTCACATCGTTGTCCGGCCCATCAAAGACCCAATGCAGCAAATCGATCAGCGCATCCACCCGATCCGGATGATTGGCCGACGGACCAAGAAGGTCGAGCCGCCGACCCAGTTCAGTGGTCAACTCTCTAACGCCGCCCTGACCATCAAGGCGGGTTTCAACGGTGGCACTCAGTTCGGAAGGACGCGGGTCAGCCATAGGCGGCGGAGAAGAGCAGGCCCAAGCGTGGCTGCAAGCGGAGGCAGCGAGCGGCAGCAAAATGAATTGCGTTTTTGGATGAACCCACGGCATGCCGCGTGCCAATGCCAAGCGTGATAATAAACAACCTGATCACCACCCCGGTATTGCGGCGATGGGCACGCTCAGCGGCGTCGATCAGCCTCGACGCGCAGATGCTGCGGCAACCGCGCATCAAGGGTGACCTCAGCACCACAGCGCATCAGTCCATCGCCGCTGCCGAGGGCACCGCGCGCGTCCACCGCATCCACCAGAATGCGCAGGTTCGCTGATCGTGCGGGCGTGGTGAAACGTAGCGTAGCGTTGCCGGTCAGCGGATCGGTACGCGCAGCGGCATTCCACAAACGCGTGCCAGCATCAAGCTCATGTTGTGATGGTGCGGCGAGGGTGTTTTCTTTGACGTCGGCGTCCTTGGAATTAACCGCGCGGTAGCGGGAATAAATCCCCATCGACAGGCAGGCGAAGGCGCTGGTGATCACGCGTCCGCCGGTCGCCGCAAAAGCATCGAAGTCCTGTGGATCCCAACTGCCACGCAGATGATGGGTGCTGACGTCGCTGCCCAAGCGGCCTTCATGTAAATTGACCATTAGGTCGTGGTGCATGCGATTCCATTGGTCCCAATAATCACCGCCGACCAAGAAGAGTCCGAGCGTGGTGCGGTAGTCCTCAATCAGCGGTAGCGGTAGCTGCGGTGGATAATACCGGCAAAAGACGTGTTCGGCGAGACCGTCCGTCAGGGCATCTCCGCTATGGAAGCCGAGAAAGACTGCCATGACTAATCCGTTGGCGGGACTATGCGGCAGTTGGCAGGTATTGATGCGCGGATCCCAGCGGGTGGGGAAGGTGCCCAGTTTGGCGGTTTCGTTGACGGTTCGCCCGGCGTTCGCCGCCGTCCACGCCGCTGTCAGGTAAACCTTGGCGCCCTGCATCCCATCACCGATGGCGAGGCCGCCGGCGAGGGCGGACTGGAGCGCGGTCACGCACCACATACTGGCATCGGCGTCGCAGATCGGCGCGTCTGCGGTAGTCGCTGACCACCCCAAGCGTTGGCCCTGCCATTGCACCTGATCCGCCAGGACAGCGGCGATCGCGAGTTCGCACAGCGGCTTTAACGCGGCGTCATTGGTCATCGCATACGCCTCGGCAAGGCAGCACGTCACCACACCCTGGACGGTAGCGTCGTGGGAAAACCGTCCGTCCGGGGCCTGCGTCATCAGCCAAGCGAGGCCTTGAGCGACGCGCTTCTTGTATTTGTTTGGCGTCTTGTGGTCGTAACCCGCACCAAGGTAGGACAGCAGCATCAGCGCGGTGGCCGCACGATCGGCGTCAGGGCCGCTCCACGGTGCGATTCCGGTACGTTCTGCATCACGACGGATTTCTTCAGCGGGATGGTTTGGGCTCCAAGAACCATCCGCACGCTGCATGCGCATCATCCAGTTCAGCGCCCAGTCGGTTGCGCCGCCGCTTGGTTTCACCGGGGGCAGCGGCGCGCTCGCAGTGCTGGGTTGCGCCGGTAAACCATGGTGCCGCGACGACAATCCTGGCACCGGGGCGGTAGAATCAGCGGCGAGCATGGCCGGCCATTCCGGCCACACGTGGCGTTGCATCAGCAGTCGCCGCAACGCCAGTTCACGGGTGGGCGTCGTCGTCGCCGGCGGTGGTGAGCGCGGATCAACCAACCGTCGCCATGCCTGAGTACCGAGCAACAGATCAAGCGCCTGCGCATCACCGAGGTAAGCCGCAGGATCGGCGCAATATTCGACTTCGTTTTCCAGCAACGCCATCACCGGCAGTCGCGGCGGACGTTCGCGCGGTGGCAGCGATGTGGTGGTACCAGTATCGACCACCGCGACGGACACCAACGCAGCGGCAGGACGACCGTGTTCGTCGACAACGCGCACGGTGACGCCGGCGTCTTCGTCCAGTCCTCGGCGCGCTTGATCGGGCACCACCGTTACGGTCAGGCGTCGTTTGGGCTCGCGGAATAACAAACGCTGCGCCAGTCGGGTTCCATCCGGGCCGCTGACGGTGGCCTCCAACACGCCATCGACGTCGGCTGGCAGCGGCAGTTCCAACGCTTGCGTGACGCGCGGTGAACACGGCACCACGATACTGGCTACGGCGGCTCCACGGCGAGTGAGCTCCACGCGGTGTAGCCCGATGGTGGTGCTGGTCAGGTCCAAACGTGCGGGTTGATCAGCGGCGATGCGTTCATCACGGGCGTGCAACACCACACCGTGGTCGTGGACCGCTGGCAGGGGATGAAGATTATCCACCGCGCTGGGATCGCGCACCAGCAGGCGGTACTGGCGGCCAGATTGCGGGGTGAAGATCACGCGGCCTCATCGCCGACCGACAAAAAAGCCTCCTGCCGAAATGACAGGAGGCTGAAATCGTTAACTGACGCTAGGATTTCGCCGGATCAGAATCCGAAACCGGCGAAGATGCCGCCGCGAAAGCCGCCAACATCGATGTTCGTGCCGTTGGATTCAACTTCGGCATACGTGTAGCCGACTGCGACCCCGAAATCGATCAGCAGAATGGTCATACGCGCGCCAGCATAAGCCCAGGCGCCGACGGTGGCTTCGTCGTTGCTCGACGCTCCAACCGTCTCCAACGACGTGTTGAGCCAGGCGACGCCGCCACCGATGAAGGGATGGATGAGTGGCACGCTGAATTGTTTGTACAGGCCGAACTGGACCTCAGTGGTTTGGACTTCGCTCAAGCCGCTGGTCGCATTATTCACATCGTCTTTGTTGTACAAAACGTTGGCGCAAAAACCGAACGGCAGAATGTCCAAGGACACATCTGCCATGACGCCCAGTTCGTTACGTTGGTCGACCGGTTTGGTATCGTCCGAACCCTGGAACACGCCGCCATACAGGTCAGCGTGAAAGTCGAGCGCGTGGGCGGAGCCAACGGCGGACATCAGGAGAGCGCCAACAAGAGCAATGCGAATGGGATTCATGGAATTCTTTCTGTGGTAATGGCGATGGGCGCTTAGAGACGGCGATAATCGCGGGAGGAAAACGTGGTTTTTTTCATGTCAGCAAATAACACAGGGTCAAGTGACGTGCGTGCGCAGACGTGCGCCTGGGCGATGGTATTCCCTCTCAAGTGATCTGGCATTGGTCATCAAACAGCGATAAAAGCAACCGCTTCGTCACCGTCGAATGCGCTCTGGAGCGAGATCGCGCCATCGTCTTTCGTGGAGGTGGCCGCGCACCAAGGTCAAATGTTGGACCATTTAGCCTAAAAGGGGCATTCGAGATCTCACGCGGAGGCGCGGAGACGCGGAGGATACCACAAAGATGGACTCGCTGGGAGGTAGAGCAGCATTCACCAGATGGGTGATCGCCTGTTGTTACGATTTCATGGACTTTCTCCGCGCCTCCGCGCCTCCGCGTGAGTCCATCGCCGGTTTTAGGTTTAGCCTAAAAACCGCAGTAGAAAAGAAATTACCGCAAAGCAGCAAAGAGCGCAAAGGACTTAGAAAAAAAAGAAGTTCACTCATTTGGTGAAGCTATCGGTCACCTAAATTTCGAGACTAATCCTTGTTTTCCTTTGCGTCTTTGCGTCTTTGCGGTGGAAGTTTGAATTCCGACTGCCGGTTTTAGGTTTAGCGACCTCGACCACCACCGCCTCGACCGCCGCCACCGCCACCAGCTGAGCATTGTGGCGCCGAGCGCTGTTGCACGCGTTGCTCGCCACGACTGCGCTGTTGCTGGGTTTGTTGGTAGGAGGGGGCCGGTCTTGCTGCTGGTCTTGCTACTGGTCGTTCCACCGGTTTTGCTGCTGGTTTTGCGATTGGCTGGGTCGCCGGTTTTGCTACCGGTTGATCTTTCCATCCGCCAGCCTCGCGGGTTTGCCAGCCACCGTCAGTTTTGGGCCGGGCGATATTACCGTCGCGATCAACTGCCAAATTCTCACGCGTCGTCGGACGAGCACTCGCCTTGTTGTTGGCGCCAGGGTCGCGCAGGCGATTGCCAGCGTCCTGAAATTTCGGCTGTTCTGCGCCTGGAACGCGGTCGTAGATTCCTGGCTTGGTGGTTGGGCGATTGCCGTTTCCATTGCCGATGTTGTTCCCATTTCCGTTGCCGACGTTGATGTTATTGCTGTTGTCAATGTTGATGGTGTTGCCGCCGCCGCCATACCAGCCGCCACCGTGGTAACCGCCGCCGGTGGAAATACCGATCGACCAGTGCGGGCCGCCGACACCGACATGCACGCCCCAGCCACTCCACGGATTGTAATGGATGCCGACACCCCAGGTCAGCGGACGCGGATAAACGACTGGGCCATACCAGCCACGGTAATACCAGCCGGTGCCGTAAATTGGGCAGCCATACCATGAATAATAGCCCATGTACCCTGCGGTGTAACCGTACCACACGTATTCGGTGGTGCTTTCGTAGGCCTGAACATAGGTGACGTTGTGCCACGGACAGTCTGCGGGCAAGCGGCGCAAGGCTTCTGGTACGGAGGTCGCCACGCTGAATTTTCCGCGCGGATCTTTCCCTTCGTACCACACGGCGGAGACGCTGAGGTGAGAGGAGGAAAGGGCTCATTCTCTCCAGCAAGCATTCTTCCCTCCTCCGATTTCCGCGTCTCAGCGCCTCCTGTTCGATATTTTTTCTTTGGTTGTCCAATGAGATTGAAGCTACACGAAATACCGCAGAGCCAAAAAATTGAACGGAACCAAAGCGCAGAGAAGAGATGAGAGGAGAAGCGCAGAGAAGTGCCAACCACAGAGAGCACAGAGGACACAGAGGAAAAATCAAACTGCCTTGCTCTGTGCCCTCTGTGGCTTAGCCCTTCCCTGCTTTCTTTCCTTTCGTGCGTGTAGCGATTTCTTCCGATAGCACGGAGAAATTGAACCTTAGTATTACAGAGGGCAGAGAGGGCACAGAGGAAAAATCAAACTGCCTTTCTCTGTGCCCTCTGTGCCCTCTGTGGTTAGCAATTCTCTGCTTCCCTGTTTTCAGTGAATCAGAAGTGCATGCCCACGCCGGTGCGTACCCAGGCATCGGTGCCGGTGAAGGTTCCGTTGCTGCCGACCGCGATGCCACCACCACCGGTACCGGCGTACAACGCGACATCAGCAGCAGACCAGTAATCGACGCCGCCGCCGAAGACGACTTCAATTTTCTTGGCGATGGTCAGGCGCAAATCGACGCCAACAGCGACTTCAATGCGACCGGAGTCAGAGGCTAAATCGTAGCGAGCGCCATCGATGATCACATCTTGTGCGGAATAATCCTGAAAGCCGAGACCGGCACGGGCGTAGGGCACCAATGCCAGCCACAGTTTCTTTTCAGGCGGGATCAGATGAATCGTAGCGCCGCCCTGCATGCCAATGCCCCAGCATTCCAACTCTGCGCGTTCTTGGGTACCGGCGAAGGTATCGCCTTTCCAGTCGCGTTCTTCGTAGAACAGATACATGCCGCCGCTGGGTTGGACGCGACCTTGCTGCTCCATTTGCGCCATGAAATTGAGTTCGTAACGATTACCCGTACTCCAGTCATCACTGAAATAGCCGACGCTGAATTCTTGCGAGGCGTAGCTGATGACGTCAAAGGTGACGCTCAGTCCGTCGACGCCTTCCATTGCCGAGGCTTGCGCAACGCATGCCGTGAGAAAGGGGATAAGAAAGAGTTTGCGCATAGGGTTTCCTGGACGATGGCGCGGCATTAGGGCAAATGGGAATAGCCCGTCAAACCATGATTGAGCGGGACTCGCTGGGATGGTGATAAACTACTTGGCGATAAAATAGTGAGAAAAAAAGATTCAGCACGGGCCGTCGATTGACTGATCGCATTCAGCGAGATGGTCGTTCTCCATGAAATCACAACTGAGTATTTACGGCGTTCTTGGTATGCTCGGCTTGCTGTTGATTGGCCTTGGCGGTTGCGGCGAATCGTCACGTGATTCGACGACCGCTGGAACTTCACCGGTGAAAGCACCGCCTATTCCACCTACTGAGGTCGCAAATGCGTTACGGTCGCTGTGCGATCAGATGCAGAGTCAGATCAACAACGCGGCAATGGCTCTTGAACAGGTATCGCCCACCAATGACACGCGTCGACGGACGTTACGTTGGCGTATTCAAACGGCAGAAATGTGCTCGAAAGCCAGTAATCGAGACAATGCGCTCGCGGGATTAATTGAGCTGTGGTATTGGACGGTTACGGCACACATGCATTTTACGTCCGGAACGGGCAAGAATTATTTTGGTACAAATCAAGGGCTGGTGATCGCACGAGTTGAAAAGTTATCTGCGACAGCGGAAAAAATGGTGCGCCGTGCCGTACCGCCGGAACGATTCAATGATTTGGAAAAACAGATTCGCGCTGCGAGTGCTGATGGTGACGCCTTTCTGTCGGGCGACCCACAGCATGCGAATCCCTTGGGGACATTGTTAGAAGTGACTAAGTTGGAAGGTTTGCTGAATTTAACGCTGTCACCTTTCGGTGCCTTCAGCGGGGTCAAAGCGGGCGGAGATGCCGCCGAGCATTTGGCAGTTACTGCCGAACGCGCGGTGGCTTTGTTGGGAAATTACCCGCAATTAATGGACTGGCATATCCAGGCGGCGGTGTTGGAACTGCAAAGTCAAGATACCGTCCAGGACCTTCTTGCAGAGGTTCGTCGCAGCAACGCCAGCATCGAAGCGGCGCTGGTTCTGGCCCGTGATGTACCGGCGGAAATCAAACGCAGCAATGCCAGCATTGAAGCCGCACTGACGTTGGTCCGTGAATTACCCGCTCAGGTGCGGACCGAAGGCATCGCGTTGCTGGATCAAAGCCGCCCAGCGCAAGCCGATGTGCGCGATACGTTGCGCGCTCTGACGGAAGCCGCGACGGCGTTGGAACGCCTCAACAGCGGCGTCGATCAACTCATCGGACGCTTCACACCAGCAACCAGCGCCGCCGCAGAAACCGCAGTGAATGCCCCCGCGCCAAGCGCTGGACCACCCGCGCGTCCGTTCGACATCCGTGAATATACTGCCGCGTTAAATGCGGCGACCAGCGCCGCCAAAGATCTGCGCGAGGCGGTATCCGCCAGCGAACAATTGATTGCCTCGCCAGCGATTCCCGCACGTCTGACCGAAACCCAAAAAACGGCGCAAAACCTCATCGCGATCATCGCCGCCTGGATCATCGCCGTCTTGGTTATCGCCACGGCCTGCGTGGTTGTTGGTGTGCGTCTGCTGCGTCGGTGAGCCTTGCTATTCTTTAGGTCACGGCATGGAGGTTCATCAATTCTTCACCGATCACTGACAATGAATTCACGTATTCATCCATAGTTCGCCGCTCATAGGAGATTCGCATGAACCGTTTCGTCACCTTTGGCTTCGCCGCTGCCCTCGCTGTTATGGCTGGTTGTACCGATGACCGCACTGTCGCCAGTTCGACTTCCGCAGCCCCAGCAGCTACCGCAGCCCCAGCGACCCCAGGGTCGTATCAGGTTGGTGGCGGCCTCTCGAAATTCTACGGCGAAGAAGTGCATGAAAATCGCCTCTACGTCTTTGGTTCGAAAAAGACCTGGGAAGAATTCGTCAAAACGAAAGAAATGAACCCGCTCAATAGCCGTCGTTTGATCGGCAAAGGTCCAATGATTGGCCAAGGCCCTCAGCGCATGACGATGATCGTGGAAACCACCAAAGATGAACCGGCGAAAGATAAGCGCATTCTGAAGACGGTTTCGGAGCGTTATCAATTGTCGCTGTGATGGTTTTGCTCGACTGTTGACGGAGTCACGCCAACTCACGAATACACCCACCGCTCATATTTAACGGTGGGTGTATGGTGATAAGAAAGGGAAAAAAGTTCAGAGAGCGGAGATGTCAGCCTTACTGAAGATGCTTCAGTTCCCACAGTTCCTGGCCCAGCTCACGGTTGTTGTGGTTGCGAATTCGTGGCGGCGCAAAAGTCACCGTGCGTTGTTGATCATCCATGACGCTTGATGGGGTTGATGATACGGGCTGGAATTTACCCTCGTAAGCCCGTACCGCGTCGTAGGCCACCAGGGCGTAGCCCCACGACAAGCCGCTGAAGCAATGAATGTTGACCGGCGCCTGTTCTTTCCGCCCACCCGGTTGTTCACGCGCGCTCAGTTCGCGTTCCACGTGGGCGTGAATTCCATTAATAAGAGATTGCGCGAGAGCATGGTCGGAACTCTGCATCAAGCGGGCTTCCATGGTGATCGGATCACTACCGCCAATGCGTAGGTGAGCGGTCAGCGCCGATGTCCCGCGTAGGCGCTGAATATTTTCCCACGCCCGCTGGTAACCGTGTTCATCGAGTCCGATTGGTAAATCGGCAGGGGACACCACCAAGTGAATTTCTGGAGGCGGAATAATGACCTGATTTTGTAGCTGAACGTTGCTTTGACCATGCGCAGGCAGGAGCGCTGCTATTTGTTTTTCCTCACTGACGAAGCGCGTGGTCAGGATAAAGAATAACAACAGCAACATCACGCAATCAATCATCGGCACGAGATCAAGTTTTCCGTCACTTTGCGAGTCAGCGGGATCTTGCATGGCGTTCTCCTGCGGGGGATCAACGCATGCTGAGAACGTTAGTTCAGGCGGTTTTGTCACCATGCAGGCGCACCAAGCCTGAAGCCGATAAATTACATAAGTCTCGCTGAACCTCGGGCACAGCACGATGCAGTGCGTGCGCGAGATCCGTGACCGTGCGGCGGCCATCAACGGCCGCCAGCAAACGCCATTCACGTAGCGTCAACAATAACTCATCAGTGGCGCTATCGAATTGTGTACGCGGTTCGGGGATCATCTCTGGTCGTGGAATAATCGGCAGATGTCGGCTCGATTCATCAAGTCGACGCATGCCTTCCAGAAGCAGGGTTTGGAGGTCTGATTTGACTGACTCTTGTTCAGGAACGGCGTCGTCGATCAACATGAAACGACCATGATCCCAGGTCAATAACGCCAGCACGGCTTCATCACCAGTCAACGGTGGAAGGTAAGCGTGGATTGGTCGACCGGCTGAAAAATAGATACCTGCGGATTGTTGTGGCTGGGACCGTTCGATGAGCAGATGGACGCGCTTGCGCATGCCGCGTAAAAACTGCAAGAGTTCTGGTAATGGATAATCCTCAAGAATCCCACTCATGATTCGTTGTGGTCCACTGCGTCGAATCACCGAGGTCCCACTGTCATTCATTCAGAATTGACTCCGCCATTGGTGAAAAGCGTGGTCGACGTTCATCAGGTCGTTGGATTGCTGATCTGCTCGCAAGAGTGCGCCGGTATCGCCCAGGCGCGCCGCGTCGAGTTCACGTACGATGTCGCTACGCAGGACGTTGGCGCAGCGATGATACAGCGAATCGAGGTGGCTGAGATTATCGCCTTCTGATCGTGCGGAAATTATCTGCGCGACCACCGCATTCAGATAGCCATTGCGGGTGGTTTTTACCACAGCGACGAAGTGACGATCAGCTGGAGTCAGAGAATTCGCCGACGATGTCGTTTCGGTTTGCGATTCAGGCGTGGTGGCAGTGGATGTCGGATTCGTCGTCGTTGGCTGAATAGCGAGTGACGCCAGCGCGGTCGATGGCCAGAGCCTCATGACAGCGATTGGTTTATCATTGGGGCCTGCACCCAGAGCAAACCAATGAACATCAAGATGGAGGGTCGCAGTATACACGCGCTGATTTCCCGCCTGCTGTTCGGTGATGGTTTCACCTACCGCTACGTACAGCACTCGCCCGTCATCACCGATCAAACGTCCACTGCGTAGCCCGGCATCGGTATCGTTGTCGGCTATGGTCATCGTCCCACGGGGAAAGCCGTCGAGATTGAAGAGTAAACGATGGTGATCGATGGCGAGAAAGCCGCTTGGGTCACGGTTGTTTTCTTTTGGGATTTGATGCCACGTGCCGGTGAATGGCATTGCCACCGGCTGCTGCACGCGTGAAGCGGAACATCCGCCCAGGGTGATGGCAGTAAAAAAAATCGGCAATAAGCGTAGCATCACAGGATGGTCCCTACGGTTACGAAGTTCATGGAATGATGAATCCACCGCGTGCAAAACACAGAATCGCATCGACATCGGCTCGTCCGCCATTGGCCTCGCTGATGGCGCTGGTGAAGGCCGGTAATTGGTCAGGTCCTGGACGCAGCAAAGCCGTCGCAAGGCGATGTCTTAAGGCCGCCTCGGTAATGGCGTTCATGGTTATTTTCAATTGAGCAAAGGCCTGGTCGCTCAACACCGAGCGGCCCTCGTTGGTCAACTGCAGGCGCTCGACAAGAGCGGTAAATTCAGCCTGATCCTGTGGAATTGGCCGTTCCAGCGGGGCGTGGGCTTTCCTCATGCTGGTGGTCAGCAAGCGTAACTCTTCAATACGAGTACTGATTTCGTCAAGGCTGGCAGATTCATCAAGCGTCAGACGCGCCATGGAAATGGCCCGCGCACGAAGCAAATCGAGGCGTTGAGCATCGAGCGATTTTAGGTTCATTCTTTCGCCCTGAATCGTGGCCGCGGTAGACGTAGATACTGTGGGAACAACAGCGGTCGCGCGCGGCGTTGTCGTCTTCGCCGCGGTAGCTTTCACGTCCGTGGAAACCGAGGGAGTGACCGCTTTCGACGACGACGCAGTCGTGGCACGGGACGCTACTGGAAGCGGAACGATGACCGCTTCAGTTGGCTTTTTCTCCACTGCTTTATTTTCCACTGCTAGCGGCGTTGCAGCAACGGGCTCGGCAGTTTTATGGTTGGCGGCAAGCAGTTCGCCCAGTTGCGCGCCACTGCGGGCGCCAACAAAAATCGAACCCGTGGTGAGAGCGGTCAGACGTTGTCGCACGAATTCATAAATCCGTGGTTCAAAGGCAACGCAGCCGACTTGTGGAGCGAAACTAGGAACCATTTTGAGATAGGCTTCGATGAACTGACGCACCTCAACGCGCGCCATGGCAGCCTTGTTGACGTACAGAAAAAGCGGTCGCGACAGTGGTCGATAGGTGCCGTTCGTCACGGTTTCGGTGGCGGGCATAATCGGACCACTTCCGCCATCGATGGCGACAGCCTTAAGCAAGGCTTCATTCTCGCGGAAATACGATAGACCAAAATATCCAAGCGCTCCCGCATTTCGTTCGACGCCTTGGACCAACACATTGTCGTCTTCACTGCCAGTGTAGTCACTGCGGGAAGACCGGGCGGTGCCAACGATGACCTCGGTGAAATAATCGAAGGTGCCGGAATCTTTTCCTGGACCAAACAGTACGATGGGAAGATCAGGGAAACTCGGACGTACCTGCCGCCAATTTTTAATCGTGCTATCTGGTTCCCAGATTTTCTTCAGTTCAGCCACGGTCAAAGCGTCAACGAACGTATTGCGCTTATTCACTACCACCGAAATGCCATCAAAGGCCACCGGAAGCTCAATAATTTCGATTCCTGCTTTGGTGGCTTTGGCAAGTTCGTCCGCTTTGATCGGGCGACTTGCCCCAGAAATCGGCACTTCCCCAGCGATAAGTCGGCGAAAACCCGCCGTCGTGCCAGAGCATAAAACCTCAATGGTCGCGGCTGCGTTTTGCGCGCCATAACGCTCGCCAATAGCGACGGTGATGGGATAAACGGTGCTGGAACCATCAATCACAATGGTAGTTGAATGGCCATCCGCCGCATGCACAACAGCAAGCGACAGCATCAGCGATAGCATCAGCGATAAAGTTAGGGATGAAAAGCGGCGTCTATTCATGGCGATCCAGCAAAATGAGCGTGGGTGAAGCGTGAGCGACTTGTGAGCAGACCGAGCAGCAAAAGCCCCTGGGGCGGCATTGCGAATTTACTTTCCCACGCGAGATGAATTTATGATGAAGAATAGGCAGGTTGAACAAGGTTCGCGAGCGGTGGTTGTTCATTACCTGCAAAGATGGTGGGGGTTAGCGGCGCGATAATATTCGCGAGTCGGTTGCCCTACATTTGACTCCAAACCCCAACGGGGTTGTGTCCTCATGTTTCAATTACTGCCACTCCAGCAGCGCAAGCCAAGCACAACAACTCGGCGGCGTCCCGGAAAAGGCAGAGCAAGCAGAACATGCCGGCACGTCGTTTTTTTCGG
>JANMYZ010000513.1:0-4843 GCA_031382605.1 Planctomycetota bacterium
CGGAGGAGGGGAAGAAACTTGCCGGAGAGAAGGCGCCTTTTCCTCCTCTCATCTCCGCGTCTCCGCGCCTCCTGTTCGATTTTCTTCCGCTTTGATCAGTCCCAAAGACTAAGAAAAGACCCACACAAAACGCCGCAGAGCCTTTTTTAATCTGGGAGAACTAAGACTTTGCTGAATGAGTGAAGTTCATTTTTTCTGTAAGTCCTTTGCGTGCTTGGCGACTTTGCGGTAAAATGGTTCTCAAATGCATTTTTTAATGCTCAACGCACGTCTTCCGCTTTGGTGCGCCAACGTCGATGCCACCACACCCATTGTTCTGGCGCACGGCGCACGATGGCTTCTTCGTAGGCGGTGACCCAGGCGATGATGGTGTGGATGTCGGCGGCGCTGTCTCTGGTCCGTGGAAAAGTGCGGTGGGGGCCGGCGTGCAGAACCCAGCGGCCGCCTTTCCAGTAAAGAAATATCGGAATCACTCCACTGCGAGTCAGCCGTGCCAACGCGGCGGGCGCGTTCGGGGTGTACGCGGGATGTCCGAACCAAGGAACGAAACAACCGGCCAAGCGCGAAATGTCTTGATCGACTAACACGGCAAGAAGACGTCCTTGGCGTAATTCGCGGATGAAATCGTTCAGCGGAGCATCCTGATAGATCAATCGTCCGCCGCTGGCGGTACGAGCGCCTTGCACCAGCGCGTCAGCCAAGGGCGAACGCAGGCGACGGCCGACGGCGCTCAACGGCATGATGCTGGCGCCGATGCGCGAGAGCAGTTCCCAGTTGCCGAAATGCCCGGTAAAACCAACGGTTCCTTCACCGCGTTTACAGGCGGCGAGCAGCGCGCGAAAATTCTCGATGCCCTCCACGGCCATGTTTCGTCGCAGACGCCGAATATCCCAATGCAAGGTAGTCGCCGTCCACAAGGCGGTTCGCACAGCGTGAACAAAAGCCCGGCGCGTGGTGCGAGTTATCCAAGCGGCATCATGCTGAGGAAAAGCGATGGTTAAATGTTCACGACAGCGGCGCACTTCGCGCATCGGCAAGCTGCCGACCAGCGCGCCAATGCCACCGCCCAAACGCCACGCGAACCACGGCGGAATGCAACGCAGGACGGCGCCGATGACGCGTGTTGCGATGCCCAATATCGGCGTCACGTCGTTGCTGACCGTCGTCATGATGGCGTACGCGCTGAACTCGGCCGCACCCTGGTCACGGTTTACTTTCGCACACACACGGCGTCGCGCCGCAGCGTAAACACAACCCAGGATATTTTGCTGCGGTGGCGGCGGCTAAATCGACGTTGGCCAAGTGCGCCAGCGAGGTCAGCCACGCCAGGCAATCAGCGAATTCACCGTTGAGATCGTGCTGCTCTGGTTCGCGCAAGGCCTCCGCCAATTCGCCAACTTCTTCCATGAAATACATAAACGTTCCCGCGGTTCCGCGCTTGGCATCTTTCGGCCCGTAGGTCGCAGCGATGTGGCGTTGGAACGCCGCTAAATCAAAGCCCGAAGGATTCATTGCCAAGCCCGCTGCAGCGCCTCTGCCCAGCGGTCGAGTTCGCCGTCGGCGTAAGGCGAACCTTTGGGATGAGCCAGTGTGCCGTCGCCAGGAAAACGCGGAATAATGTGCAAATGCGCATGCGGCACCGCTTGGTTGGCGGCGGGCCCGTCGTTGACCACGACGTTCACCGCCGGACAGCCGGTAGCGCTTTTCACCGTCGTGATGATCCGAGCCAGACGATCGCCCAGCGTCGCGAGCGTGGTCGCGGGCAAATCGCTAAGGTATTGCCCTTCACAACGCGGAATCAGCAACACGTGCCCAGGGTTCGCCGGATGGATGTCGAGCAGCGCCACCCACACGTCGTCCTTGAAAACCAAGTGACCGGGGATCTCGCCATTGATGATGCGGGTAAAAATACTGGGCATGGCCGCCAATGTCAGGAAGCGAACAACGGGGCAAGGGCTGGCCCTGCGGCCGACGGTTTTCCCTCATTTACTTTCACCTCCACCGCCGCGTTTTGCCGGAAGGTCACAGCACTTCGCGCCTGAGCATTGGTTGATAGGGTCCCAGCCGCTTATGTTTGGACTGCTGCCACTTTTGTTCGCCTTAGCCATCGCCGAAACCTCGACGCATGCGCAGATGCCATTGGCTCCGTTGAGCACGTGGACCGCGCTGTTGAGCGCTGTCGGTGGGAGTTTATTGGTGTGGTTGGTACTGGGCGAAACGGCGGCGCGCGTCATTGCTACGGGTGGGCGACGACGCTGGCTGTCGCGCTGGGATTTATTCGTGCAGGGCCTGATTTTAGGCTGGTATGCGTGGGTGTGTTATGGCTGGGGTTGGTCAGCTCAGGCTGGTTTTTTCACCTTCGCGTTGGCGCCCTGGTTGCTGATGCAGGCGGTCCATTGGTGGACCTTGGCGGTCGCCGTGCGACGGGTCAGCGGGCATCACTGGTCACGCTTTGGATTGGTTTTGCAACAGTTCCGTTTTGGCATTCTGCCGATGTTAATCATTCTGCCGTTTTTTGACGTCGGAGCCTGGTTTGCTCAGCGTTATGGCTTGGAGGCCGCGTGGTTTTCGGGCGCTCAAGGCGCTCTGTTGGCGGCATATTGCGCCCAAGGCTTCATGGTGTTGATCTTGTTGGTGCTGCCGTTGGCGCTGCTGCCGTTGTGGGGCGCACAGCGCATGCCGAGCGGAGAAATGCAGCAATTAATGTCCGACGCCTGCCAACGTTTGGGCGTGCGCGTTGCCGGACTTATGCGTTGGCCGATGGCTGGCGGACGGGTCTACAACGCCGCCGTCATCGGGATGTTGCCGCGTTTGCGTTACGTGTTGTTCACCGACGATTTGATGCGCGACTTACCCGTGCCGCAGGTGATGGCGGTGCTCGGTCATGAACTTGGTCATGCCCGTCACGGTCATTTGTGGACCTACATGTTGTTCGCTAACGCCGGATTGCTGGTGTCGTTTCTGCTGCGCGAAGACTTCGCCAAGATTTTGACGCCCTTGTTTGAGGCCTTGCTGCCGGCTCTGGGCTTATCGCTCGCTAACGCGCAAATCAGCGAAATCTCTGAAATAGCAGCGATTTTACTGCTCATGGCGTTGTTATGGCGGGTCGCCTTTGGAGTATTGAGTCGCGCTTGCGAGCGCCAAGCGGACCTGGTCGGGGCCGAACTTGCCGGCGACCCACAGGTGATGTGCGATGCCCTCAAATCGGTTGCGCAGCTTTCCGGTCAAGGTGAGGATGAGCCTAGCTGGCGACATTACTCTATCGCTCAGCGCGTTGCTTTCTTGCAAGCCGTCCGCCGCCATCCCTCACTCGCCATCTGGCACCATAAGTTTGTCCGCATGATGCGTCATAGCCTGATCCTGATCATCCTCACCCTGTTGCTCGCGATGTCGTACATCTTCGAGCCGCGAGCGGATTCCATTCGCGATCCCCAGCAGGCGATCAATGCCTGGATCCAACGCGATCGCGATTTGGGTATTGCGCTACAAGCCACCGACAGCGGCCTGCACATGCCGTTGGCGACGTGGCTCAACCGTTTGGATGAAGTTCCACGTCGACAGTTCGCTCAGCTAACCCTGCGTCAAATCGCGCTTGATATGGGCGTCGATAAAGACGGCGATCAACGTTTTGATGATCGGCCAATTTACCGTTGGCGTCATCGTTTGATGGCCTTCCAGGAAGTTACCACCGGCGATCGTGAACTTGACCACGAAATCGATAATACTCTCGCTTATGGTTTGGTCGCTGGCACGGAAATTCCTACCGCGATGGATTTGGCCATCGCACGCTCGGTTTTGCCGCGCTTAATCGAGCAAGCCGCCGAAATGAAATCCGATCATGCTTTGCAAGATACCATTGGCTGCGTTCACTTTGCGCTTGGTGACTACGCTAAGGCCGTCACCGCATTCGAATTGGTCATGACGCGCTTCGCTGCTGATACCAGGCTGACGAACGCCAACTGGCTTACTTCCGAAGCTGACCGTCGTAAGATGGGAAAAAGCCATGCACACATGCAATCGCTTTACAGCCGCCGCCTAGAAGCAGCGCGCATCAATGCTGCTAAAAAGGTTGGTGGCACCAGCCCTGAGAGTCCCGAACTGCTGTCCTTGCCGCGTGATCTTGGTCAGTCGTTACCGCCGTCCGCAGCACCGGCCACGTCGCCTGTTAGTGCCCCCGGTGCAGCAGGAATCATCCCGTGAATCGCCTGCCTTCTGCGGACCCGCAGCTCAGCCCAGCAGAGCGACTGGTGTCGTCGTATAGTCGCGGTCCAGGAATTAATGACGCAGAACATTGCCCGCTGCCGAGTCGTGAAAATGTCACCAAAGTCTGTGACCTCGCGTTAACGCTGTTTTTTCCAGGCTTTTTCACCTCAGGCGCCGTAACGCAGCGCGATCTTCCAGAATTCACTAAGTCACGTTTGGCCGCGCTTGGCACGGCTCTGCGAAAGTACCTGCACGGTACGATGGCCTACACCGCGACGCGCGAAGGTCGTTCGTGCGCCGAACTGGAAGCCACCGTACGCGATCATGTGCATCAAGTCATCGCTGAATTGACCGAAGTTCGTGAACTGGTGTTGACCGATGTCGAAGCGGCTTTCGTTAGCGATCCTGCTGCCGCCGATCGGGCGACGGTGATCCTCAGCTATCCATGCATTGAAGCGTTGGCGGTCCAACGTTTTGCTCATCGCCTGTACCGGCGCGGCATTCCGATTTTTCCGCGCATGTTAACCGAAGTCGCGCACAGCCGCACGGGCATTGATATTCATCCGGGTGCGACGCTCGATGAATCGTTTTTCATTGATCATGGCACCGGCGTGGTCATCGGCGAAACCAGCCGCATCGG
>JANMYZ010000520.1:0-9057 GCA_031382605.1 Planctomycetota bacterium
TATCTCGGCGCCTACATCAACCGAGTCGCCATCACCCCACAACGCATCCTCGCCCACGACCCCATCGCGGGCACCGTCACCTACGGTTGGAGCACCAACGCCGAACCGAATACACCACAACAAACCACCATTCCCGCCACCGAATTTCTCCGCCGATTCGCACAACATATATTACCACCGCATTTTCAACGCATCCGCTTTCGCGGCCTCTGGAGCACCGCCCATCGAGCCACCAAACTCAACGTCGTCAGACAAGCCCTCTGCGGAATATCGACACCATCACCACCGCCCACACCGCACGAACGCAATCGCTGCCCCATCTGCGGCAACGGACACTACCACCGCATCGGAGGACCATGCCCACGACCAACCCGCACCGAACGAGGGAAAATCCTGAAACGCCTTTGCGGTAAAGCGAGGCGTCCATCTATGTCAGCGATCCATCATGACTGAGCGAATTTCTGCTTCGCTGATGAGCTGACCATCGACCAGGACACGACCAAGGCAGGAGCTCATTCGTGAGCGCATGCGCAGGACTTCGATTTCGATACGCAGCTGATCGCCGGGATACACGGGGCGACGGAATTTCACTTTATCCATGCTCATGAAATACGGCACGCGACCACTATCGCGTTCAGCATCCATCAGCATCACGGCGCCGGTTTGAGCCATCGCTTCAAGCAACAGCACGCCAGGCATTACCGGCGTGCCTGGGAAATGCCCCTGAAAAAACGGTTCGTTAATGGTGACGTTTTTGAGGCCGATGATCGATTTGCCCGGCGTATATTCGATGATGCGATCGACCATCAGAAATGGATATCGATGCGGTAAGAGCGCGAGAATCTTGGCGATATCAAAGATGACCGCTGGGCGCTCTGCCTGTTCGATGCGACGGTTGAGCTCTTGCACCAACAACATGTTTTCGCGATGGCCGGTGCGCACCGCGATGATGTGGGTGTTGAGGCGACGGGTCGCGTGGGCTAAGTCACCGATCAAATCGAGAATCTTATGACGCGCGGCTTCATCGGGAAAACGCAGTTCGTTGTCGATGATGCGTTTGCCGTCGTACACACAGGTGTTCTTGGTCGTCGCGCCTTTGCCAAGGCCGAGTGCCCGCAGCATTTCTACTTCTTTCGCTAAGCAAAAGGTCCGTGCAGGCGCGATCTTTTCGCTGAAGGACTGCTCCGTCAGTTCGATCTCCACCACTTGCGCACCGCCCATGGCGCCGCCGTGGTCATCTAAAGAATAGGTGATCTTCATGCCATCGGCATGTGGTAGAGCGATAATCGAACTTTTGCCATCACTAATAGAAATGGGCTGAGTGACATCATAGCTGCGCCGAGCAAGCGCTTGATCAATTAAGCCAGCGGCGCGCAAACAGGTCGCAAAATCTAGCGCCGAACCATCAAGTCCTGGCAGTTCGACGGCATCCAATTCAATGACTAAATTATCAATTCCCAGGCCAACACAGGCCGCCAAAAAATGCTCTGTGGTGTGGACTTCTACTTCGATGCCATTGATGGTGTCGACCAGCGCGGTACGGCGCATCCGTTGGCAAAGCCGCGATGGATGAGCGGTAATTCCCGGAGCGCCGGGCAAATCAATGCGCACAAAACGCATGCCGGTGTCGGGTGCGGCCGGACGAAAAGTCACGTTACAGGTTTCGCCTGAATGTAGGCCGATACCGCTTACGCTTGCCGGAGTTGCAATCGTACGTTGTGCGCTCATGGGGTTTTCCCCGTCGTGCCTCCAACAGGAGCCACGTTCGCCAATCGACGTTCGAGCTCAGCGACGCGCAATAATAATTCTTTAACCGTTACCTGGGTTGCCGGCAGACGGCGAACAGCAACCTCTTGCGCCTGTGCGGCTTTGATTTCTTGCGCTGGACTGCCACGTACGACCAAGCGCGGCGGAATACTTTTCGAGACCCCCGCTTTGCCGGTGACAATGGCGTGATCGCCAATGGTTAAATGTCCGCTGATGCCGGCTTGGCCAGCCAGCGTCACATAATTACCAAGTTTGGTTGAACCGGCGACGCCAACCTGGGCGACAATAATGCAGTGATGACCGGTTTCGACGTTGTGCGCAACCTGAACGAGGTTGTCGATTTTGGTGCCCTTGCCAATACGCGTGCGACCAAAACGTGCGCGATCGAGACACGAATTGGCGCCGATCTCCACGTCGTCCTCTACCACCACAATTCCGACCTGCGGAATTTTGTGATGAACGCCTTCAACCGAAGCGTAACCAAAACCATCGGAGCCGATAACCACGCCACTGTGCAGAATGACGCGGTTGCCCAGCTGACTGCGCTCACGCACGGACACTTGCGGATAAAGCGTGCAGTCCGATCCGATCGCCGATTCGTGACCAACGTACACATGCGGATAAATCACCACATTGTCACCGATCACGACGCCATCAGCAATCACCGCGTAAGGGCCGATGGCCGCGTTCGCGCCGATTTTTACTCGTTCGCCAATGATGGCGGTCGGATGAATGCCAACTGGCGGAGGAACCGCTTTCGGCCCAAAGGTGGCAACCACGCGAGCGAAGGCGAAGTCAGGATTCGAAATGACGATCTGAACTAAGTTCGGCGCTTTATGTTCAGCGGCGACCAAGACCGCCGTGGCTTTCGTTTCGCCCAAGTACGATTCGTACTTGGGATTTGCCAGAAAACTAATGTCGCCAGGGCTGGCTTCGGTCAGGCTGCTGATGCCGGTGATGATTTGCTGATCATCGCCAATCACCGTGCCGCCCAGCAACTGGGCGACTTCGCGGACGGTTACACGCATGGCTTAAGGCCTCGCGGGAGCGACGACAGGTGCCGGAGCCGTAGTCGCACCTGGAGCGGTAGCAGGAGCCAAAGGCCCAACCGGGACCGTGGCAGCAAAGCGTCCATTGGCGAATGCGATAAAAGGCTCGGTGATATCTAACGTGGCGTCGTAATAGAGCGCGTTTTGCATACCCAGCTGCATCAGCAATTCGTTCGATCCTGCATTCGGCAGATCGGCATTCGGCGCTAACAAGACTAATTTAATGTGACGTTCTTTAGCAAAGGCCGCCAGATGACCACGCAGCACCGCATAACATTCCTTCAAGAGCGCGCCATGACTGCGATCGAGAAATTTACCGGCGCGCTTGCTTAATAACTCACGCTTTATCTTCAGAATTTGGAACTCTTCTTCAGTCTGCGCATGTTTTTCACTCGATGGACTGAGAACTTCCAATTTGCCATTCAGGTTGGCCAGTTGTTCTCCCATTTGCTTGAGCTGAGCTTCGATTTCGCCTTGCTCCTTCTTCAGTTGCTCATACCGAACTTGATACAATTTACTGTTCTTGATCACCTCATCGAGCCGCAACACGGCTTGGTCCGGTCCAGCGACTGGTGTGGCGGAAGTGCCGGCGGCATCGCCAGCGAAGAGGTCGATGGTGCACGTTGTGCAGGCGCACAGGACGAGCAAAGGGAGCAATAGGCGCATAAGATTCCTTATGGTGAGCGACGGGTCGGCATGCTAGACCTCAGCAGCGATCGGTCACGTGGATATTCCAGCACCGACTCTACAAGAGCGTCAAAGTTAATAGCGGAACTGGCCCAGGGTGAACTGGATCTGCGACTTCGATTCGCCGTCACGAGCATCCAGTAACCACGCAAAATCGAGGGCAACGGGGATCATGATAGGGAAACGAATACCGAAGCCCACAGCCGTGCGCATGTCGCTGATGCTGATGTCTTCGCCTGCGCCCCAAACATTACCCCAGTCCGTAAACACGGATAAACGAATGCCTTCATTGCTGTCTTGGACCGGCACCGATATTTCACCACTGAACAAGGCATCGGTGGTGCCGCCAACGTAAGCGTCATTCCCAAGGGTGTTGATTTCTTTCGGGCTCAGTTGGTCACTTTCAAAACCACGATGACGCGGCGATGGACCGCCGCCGTAATAGCGCTGATAGAACGGCACCGCGGTCGAATCGCCCACGGTGCGGATCTGCGTCCAGCGAGCATTCACGTGGAAATACGTCACGCCGCCTTGTTCGCCTTCCACCAACGGCAAGAAATGATCGCCTTTCAACGTATAGCTCCACCATTCTGAAGAGCCCGATAAAGGATCTCCAGAGTATGTTTGACTGGCGTTGGCTTGGTAGCCGCGCGTCGGCGCACGAGGGTTATCAAGTCGATCATAACTTTGACCAAAGGTCACCGCGTTATGATGATATTTCCCAGCGCCAAAGAGTGCGTCGTTTGGCGCATCGCTCTCAGGGTCGCTGACTTCCAAACCGGTGTAGGAATACGACACATTCAAACGTAAATCGTTGTTTAAGAAATACCGGCCAACCGAAATCGTCGGTATCGAACGGCGCTCTTCCCACGACCGACGGCGAGAATTCGTATACGAATAGCCCAGCGTCAACGCGTAAGGTCCATCCATCAGATGTGGATTGGTCCAGTTCAAGTCCGCGCCGGTCGTATCTTCCGACCATTGCACGCCAAGGTTGAGGCTCTGGCCCGCGCCACGCCAATCGCGGGAAACATCACCGGAAAGTAATCCGGTAAAGAAACCCTGCGCGTTGAAATTACGCTCACCAAAACCGGCTTGAATAAAGATTCCATCTGACGAACTAAAGCCGACTTGGAAATTCAACGTGCCGGTCGAGTCTTCTTCGAGATCGACCCGCAGGTCCGCTTCATCAGGACGATCCGCTGGGAAGCGCGGAGTCAGACGAAGGGGCCGCATTGGTTCGTTCTTGAATAAACCCGTGCGCTGAATCTGTCGCTTTGATTCATCGATGTCATCGTCATTCCACAAGTCGCCGGGCATCAAGTCGATTGCCCGGCGAACCACGGCGTCTTTGGTGACGTAGTTTCCGTAAATATCAACGCGCCCGATCCGGTACTTTCGGCCTTCCTCGACATGAATGACCAGGTTAACCCGGTGATTTTCTAGATCGAGACCACGGTCTTCACGGAAATCGCAGCGCGCATATCCTTGGTTGCTGATCACTCGGCGCGAACGCTCAATGGCCTTCTGAATGTCCGCACGTTTGAACGGCACGCCTTCGGCTAAGCCAAACGCTTCGCGCAAATCCGCGCTCGATGCCACCGTATTTCCGACGAAGCTGACGCTGCCAAGGTAATACCGTTCACCAGGGGCAAGATCATAAACCACCATGATGGAATCGTTCGTTTCACCGTCTGGCGCAAAAGCCGGACCATGGTGACGACGTTCATCCAGCGGGCGAACATAGTCGGTGATTTCAGCGCGGGTCCCCTTCAAGCGCGCATCCAACCAACCCAATTCTTGAATCGTCCGTACCACCGCGCCTTGATCGAAGATCATCATCTCTGCGTGGTAGGGATTTCCTGGGCCGTTCAGTAAACCCTGATTCAATTGCTTGGAAAAAACTTTAGGCGGCAAGCCCACGTAGACCACATCGGCGACTTTAATCTCTGGCCCAAGATTGGTGTTGAAGATCACCCGGATATTACCGTTGGTGTCTTCCTGCTGAATGCTGACGCGAGCGAAGCGGTGGCCTTTATCTTGGAAATGGGCCTCAATCGCTCGGCGGTCGTTCTCTAAAATTAACGGATTCAGCCACGTTCCCGCTTTGGTCTCGACGAATTTTTCAAGCGGTGAACGCTGGAAATATCCCAAGTCGGCAAACTCGACTTCCGATACGTAGGGTTGTTCGGTGACGTTAAAAATAACCGTCAGCGAACCGTCCTTGTTGCGCACGATGTCGCTGCGGGTGTTGATGAACGGACCCATTTTTTCAATCGCCCGAACATCGTCAGCCAACGCCAACGGATCAAACACCGCGCCCGCACGAGTGGTCAAAATAAAACGAATGCGATCGGGATGATAAGCCTTGGCCCCAATAATTTGCACGTCGGCGACGGTATTTGCTTTTACCGTGGTTACCGCAGGCACCTCTTTACCGATGGGGTCTTCGGCGTTCGCCATACCCAAGCCCACAACCAATGCGACCAAGGTCGGCACGGCATGACAAAGACGACGGTGACGCGGCAAATGGAGCTCCAAATGGGGAGCGGGCATGGTAGAGCCGAGTTCCAGGGGGCAATGTCGTCCCAGCGGGGCGCACCTCGTGCTGACATCGACATCACCACCCTAGCCCGACGACGCTCGCCACGTAGCTTTCGCCACATGGCCCTGCTCGAAGTCCGCGACCTGCGCAAGTTTTTCCCCATTCGACGCGGGCTTTTTGGCAAAACCGTTGGCCACGTTCACGCCGTCGACGGGGTAAGCTTCGATTTGGAGGCGGGCTCCGCACTCGGTTTAGTCGGTGAATCCGGCTGCGGCAAAACCACCTTAGGACGCTGCCTTTTACGTTTGCTTGAGCCGACGGCGGGCAGCGTGCGCATTGACGGCACTGATGTTCTTGGGCTGCCACGCAGAAAATTGCGGCCGTTTCGTCGCCACGTGCAGATGATTTTTCAAGATCCATACGGCAGCCTCAATCCGCGCCTAACGGTTGGCGAGATTCTGGCCGAACCATTAATCGTCCATCGCCTAGCCGACCGTCGCGAAGCCGAAGAACAAGCCGGGCGCTTACTGGAACGCGTCGGACTTACCCGCGCACACCTAGGGCATTACCCACACCAGTTCAGCGGCGGCCAACGCCAGCGCATCGGCATTGCCCGCGCACTTGCGCTCAAACCCAAGCTCATTGTCTGCGATGAACCGGTGTCAGCGCTCGATGTTTCTGTCCAAGCGCAGGTGCTGAATCTACTCAAAGATCTGCAACAAGAGTTCGGCATCGCCTACCTCTTCATCTCTCACGATCTTGCCGTGGTCTCACATCTGTGCCCGCGCGTGGCCGTGATGTACCTTGGCGAGATCGTCGAAATCGGACCGGTTGAACAAATCCTTGAGCGCCCCCTGCACCCGTACACCCAGGCGCTGCTGTCCGCCGTGCCCAGCGGCGTCCCTGGCCAACATCAGCAACGCATCATTCTGGAGGGCGACCCTCCGAGCCCGCTCGAACCCAGCAGCGCCAAACGTTTTACCAGCCGCTTTCCCAAACACGCCGCCGCTTTTGACACCGGCAACATCACCCTAAAAGAAGTCGGCCCAGGACACCTGGTCCGCTGCGCGCGACTTGAGGTGTTGCAAGACATGTCCTCCACCAGGGTATCCGCCGGAGCAAAATTAAGTCATCACGCAGCGCAGCAATAACGCCCGCTTCAACATCCGCTTCCGATCAGCGCCTACATCTTTGCCGCCATCGACTGCACCAGCGCAACCTGTCATCGGGGCATATCTGTCTGGCGACAATCGCACCGTGCTTGCTTCCAGCGATGTGCCGACAGCAACGATGTGCCGACAGCAACGGGGAAAGTCGTGCCAATTCCTCGCGTCGGGGGTCCGCTCAACCATTATGAACGCGTGGCGTGAAGGATCATTAACTCGGACGCGAACGGGGAAAACGCAGAGAAATCGACTGGAAAATCAAGGGGAAGCGCTTGGGTAGCACTGGGAAAACGCAGGGAAATCGACTGGAAAATCAAGGAAAAGCGCTCGGGTAGCACAGCTTGGGAAAAGGGGCGGTTTTTCAGTTAATAAGTGAGGGAGAGGTTAACTGCATGATTGTTCAATCACTCGGCGAAAAAAGTTCTTCAAAACAAAGTGTGTGTCCATTGTCACGTTTAACTACAAACCTCTAGCGCCATAAATTCTGGCGCTCCAGTCACATTATGTTCGATGCAATCCGCCGAATAACCCGTCGCGCCGAGAGCGAACCCACGCAGTTTCGCCGTGCCGCCAGGAGTCACCAGAATCGCTTCTGGAGTAATATCTCCATGCACGATCCCCATGCGATGTGCGGCAGCGAGTCCATCGCAGACTTGTTGAAACAAGCGCAGCACATCACCAACCGACAAACGATCACGGCGGATTAAATCACTCAGAGCAATGCCCGGCGAAGCATTACTGAGCAACACTTGCACGATCGCTACGGGAGTAGCCCAGGTACGGTAGCCAAGACAGGTTTCGACATGAACAATGACGTCACCATTATTTCGTCTGCGGTAAAACCATTTATCGAATCCACCGCTAAACGATCTCTTGGCACTCTTGGCAATAGCAACAAAGGTGAAAAAACGGGATCCTGCATAGACATGTCGGGCATCTCACCGATCCAAGTCATCTGTCAAGCGCGGCTCGTTTTTGCTGGTTAAACACACTATTTTATCGACGCAAACCCGCAGAAATAAATTCAGGATCCGATGCTTCGGCAACCGCTAGGCCGATTTGGAGTTTCATCGTTGGTTTGGGCGCTGGGCTTTGGTAGCCGGTCAAGCAATCGCGTAGGGCTTCGACTGCGATGCGGTTGGCGGTGCGCGATAGACGGCCGCCTTTCACCGCGATGGCTTGGGCAGCGCCTGGCAGCGCCTGGAGTCAATAAGTCACGTCATCCTTTGAATGGCATCACGCCGCGTCGATTTTATCAGTACTTTTTTCTACAAACAGCGGACAACGATTGCGAATCCACTGAAGCCCACGTTTAACAGCTTCATCAGCACAGACTTTCGCGTGCCCCAGCGCACTGGTGAACGCAAACATCCGCCAACCGAGCATGGTCGCCAGCCAGGCATCGACGCTCAGGTCGAGTCGCGAAAGAATCGGTGCTAATTCTGCTGGAATCGCGCCACGTTTACCGGTCTTCAAAAATCGTCCGGTGGCATCGAGTAACGTGAGATACTCATCTGGTGTGATCGTTTTATTCGCCAGCGATTCGCCGACTTGGCAGCGAGCCAATGGCGTTAGCCATAAGCCGTCCTCCGCATGTTTGGCGTTCGTTGCTAAACCAACTTTCGCCAACAGCACGGCGGCGCGTTTCGGCTCACGACGTTTGATTTTCTCTGCCGCACGATGGCGATTGCGCGCGCGAATGCGGCGATAACCACTGGTAAAGGTCGAGGTTTCGGGGCGATCAGCGACTTTGGCGCGAATGGGATTGAGATCGATGTAGGCTAAGCACGCAATCAATGCCGGTTGATCCAGCAACGGCACGCTGTGGAAACGGCCTTCCCAA
>JANMYZ010000580.1:0-10885 GCA_031382605.1 Planctomycetota bacterium
TATCAATGGGAGGTCATGCGCGATCACGGCATTCGTGCGGTGATCGGCAAAGGCGGCATGGGGCCGAAGACCCTCGACGGCTGCGTGAAATACGGCTGCGTTTATCTGCACGCCATCGGCGGGGCCGCACAAGTTGCCGCCGAAAAAATCACCCGCGTCGACGGCGTCGATTGGATGGACCTTGGCAGCCCGGAAGCCATCTGGCATCTGTGGGTCGAAAAATTCCCCTGCATCGTGACCATGGACAGCCACGGTAATTCGCTGCACAAGCAGGTGTTTGAAGCATCGGCAGCGGCGCTGGGAAAACTCAAAGCTTAAACCCAGCTCATGACCCATTAGCCCCTCGTCGCTTGCCTCGTTCGTTGATGTCGGCCTGTGCCGCGAGGGCGGTGATGAAGTGACGGACCGTATCGAATCCGCTCCATTAAAAAAAACGACTCCCTACGCGTTTCCCAAGCTTCCCGGTCTACGTACTTCCGGGCTGTGCACGTCATTCGTTACTCCAAACGGCACATGCACGGTCGGTGAGGTTCCCGCAGCTAAGCGGGCGTTGTCTGGTTTATCATCGAAGAATAAATGCGGTTTGAACGTGCGTAAAACGCGGTCTTTCGGCAGGTCGCCGATGAAGAAGGCTTCGTCGACGGTGACTCCCCATTCGCGGAGTGAAGCGATCACGCGACGATCTGCTGGGGCGCTGCGGGCGGTAATGATGGCGGTGCGAATGAGGGGTTTGTGCGTAGCGTCGGTGGCTTGGCGGGCGCGTTCGGCGGCCTGCACGGCGGCAACTTGAGTCAGCAGGCGTTGCAGCGGACCGGGGGACAGCGGCAGCGCGGCGTTGGCGCGTTCGTTGGCGTGAAAACGCGCGAGTCCTTGTTCTTTATAAAAACGTTCGCCAGCGTCATCGGCCAGCACGCCGTCAAAGTCGAAGCCCAAACGCAATTCTTCGTCGCTGTCGTCGGTCACCAGTCCAGGCATGACCATGCCGGCAGGATAACCGAGGGCGATGGCCTCGGCCACGTCGGCGTGATTGGCGGAGAGAAACAGGCTGGCCTCGAATAAATCAATGTGGTGATATGGCGGGCGACCACCGGTGAATACCGTGCGACTGATCGCCAGGCGGTGATGGTCGAGGGAATTGCGCACCCGCACGCCGGTGTCGGGATCGTTGCGTGAGATCAACACGACCTCGACCAACGGCTGCGTCAGATCGGAACGATTCACCGTCAGCAAACGACGGATAAAAGGAAAAGCGATGCCGGGCGCCAGGATTTCGTGCTCATGTTGACGTTGATACGCGCGATAGGCTTCACGCCCTTGTTCGCGATACACCGCATCAGCAGCGCCAAGATCGAAAACAGCACTCGAAGCAACAGCGATAGTCAGATGCGGTGCAGGCATAGTCGGAACATACGGCGTCCGTGAAATTGGTCAGGGGGACGGTTCGGACACATTCGCAACCCGTCGAAAACAGCGTGATGAACTTGCAAAATTCACCCTAAAAACTGCAGTAGGAATTCAAAATTCCACCGCCAAGGCGCAAAGACGCCAAGGAAAAACAAGTGCTTGAATACAAATCTTGTTGGTCAATGGCTTCACCAAACGAGTGACTCTTGTTTTTGCTGTAAGTCCTTTGCGCTTTTGGCGGCTTAGCGGTAAAATTGTTCTCTACTGCGTTTTCTAGGTTCACCAGCGGAAGGCAACCGGCGCCAGCCATCGCGCGGCGGATATTGCCTGCTAACGTCCGCGCCCATGAAACCTGCCCTCCTATTTCTTGTGGCCGTTACTGCTTTTTCAACCTGTGCTGGCGGCTTTGCGGCAGAGGTGGAATCCTCCGCTGCGACACCCGTTGTCGCCGCTGCCGGTCTGCGCGATGGCACGTTGGTGCTGACGCTCTCCGGCAATTTGCCGCTGCGTCCGGGCGGTGGTTTTTTGTTCGGCGATAGCGGCATGAGTTTGTTCGACGCGACCATGCAATTGAAGAAAGCGCTGAGCGAACCTGAGCGTCGCGTGGTACTTGATTGTTCGTTAGAGTTTCATCCTGGCTTAGCTGCGGTGGAAGAACTGGTCGCCATTTTGCGCGCCCGTCCCAGTGGCAAAACCGTTGCGTGTTTGCTGGACAATGCTTCTGACTCGGTCATGGCGTTGGCTGCCGCTTGTGACGAAATCGTGATGGTCGAAGCGGGGATGCTCAACCTCGACGGCTTGGCGATGTCGACTGATTATTATGGTGATGCGCTCAATCGCTTTGGGGTGAAGTTTCATGCCGTCACCAGCGGACCGGCAAAATCCGCACCAGAACCGTTTACCAGCAGCGGTCCAAGTGCGACTTCGATTGCTGAACATCAGCGTTTGATCGATGCGCTGGATCTGGCAGCGCGCACGTTGATTGCGCGTCCAACGCTGAACGTCGAGGCCGTCAAAGCGGCTTACGCGCAGGCGCCGCAAACCTCGGCAATTGCCATGCGTCTTGGCTTGGTCACTGCCGTCGCTGAGCCTGGGGCGTGGTTGCGCAACCAGCCTGCACCGCTGCGCTATCTCAAAACCGAACAGGATACACCGGATTTTTCCAGCATTTTCGGCATCACTACTTTTCTGAGCCACGTTATGAACGGCGAGAAAAAACCTCGTCCAGCGCGCTCCGTAGCGGTGATTGAATTGGAAGGAACCATCATCGACGGCGATGTTTCGATGCCCGGCTACACCATTGCGGGCACCGATACAGCGCGCTTATTTGATCGCTTGATCAGCGATCAAACGGTCGTCGCCGTGGTCGTGCGCATTAACTCTGGTGGCGGAAGTGCCGGCGCCAGCGACCGCGCGTACCACGCCTTGCGCCGCTTGGCGGCGGCCAAACCGGTGGTCGCGTTGTACGACGCGGTGTGCGCTTCAGGCGGTTATTACATTGGCTGTGCTGCGCAAGAAATCATGGTTCATCGCGGGACGATTACCGGCTCTATTGGAGTGTTTGCGATGGTGCCTAATTTGCATGACACGCGCGCAATGTTAGCCATTCACCGCCACACGATTTCAACTGGTCCGCGTGCGAATTTATTTTCAACTGACGCTTTCACTCCCGAAAAAGAAGCGGCCTTCCGCCAAGTGGTGATCGATGTCGATCAACGTTTTCAGCGTATTGTCGGCGAACGCCGTCGCCTTGATCCGGCTAAAGTTCAGGAACTGGCGGGCGGGCGGGTGTTCAGCGGGGATGAAGCGATTGCGAACGGACTCGCCGATCGCCTCGGCGACCTAGCTTCGGCGATTGCCCGGGCGCGCGAATTAGCGGGAGTCAAAGAGCCCTTGCCGATCGAACGCCTGCCAGAGGCCGGTGGCTTGGCGGCTCGTCTGGGCCTTGGCGGAGTTTCAACCGGCATTCTGCCTGCGGTCATGGCCAAGACGTTGCCAGCAGAGCTCTCCCTCTGGCTGCAAATGGCGCACCGCCAACGTCTGCACGTCATGACGTGGCGTTCACCGATGAGCGTCGAATAGAATTCGACTGACGGGCGCTAAACGGACCTGCCTCAAACTGATGCAGAAGAAACCCGTCCCGCATGGTGCGTCGAATCTGAATCGTCATGCCCTGAGAGTATGTTACACCGTCCAGGTTCCCCCCGGTGGTTGAGGGCGCGGGCAGCACGGTGGCAGTTATGTTGCAACACCCCCGGACGCTGACCGAACCTCGGTTGACGTCTGGCGTTCGCCACCGTTGAGGACCCATCATGTTGAAATACCTCTCGCCAACATTGTTGTCTTTGATCATCGGAGCTGCGGGAATAGCGCCGTTGTGGTCCGCCACGGCTGATGAGCGCAATCAACATGCGCTTGCGATCACCAAATTGATGAATGGGAAAATGCGCCTCTCGGCAGATCGACAGCTCAAAGAATTCAGAGACGCAGGCTATCCCAGTTCCGATCCGCATTTAGACAAAGCCCTGCGCGCCATCTATCTTGATCAATTTCTCAATGACGGGCCAGAAGCCGATAAGGCCAAAAACGAAGCCGAGCTCAAAGCGCTGCGCGCCGAACTCGATCCGTTACTCAAGACCAATAAATTATCCGCCGTCGCCAAATTGATCTTCGCTGGTGGCGGCAGCACCATACGCATGGTCAATGAGATCTCGCGCATAATGCACCCCGAAGGTCCGGGCTCGTTGGTGGCGATTGCTGCTGAAAAGAGTCTGCTACTCGCCCGTTTAATGAACACCTTGGGCAAACAAGCAGAAGAAGATTTCAATGCGGCGATTGAAAAGGTAAAAGCCAATTTGGCAGTCGAAACCAAAGGGTTCGAGTTGCCAGATGCTGATCCGTTGTTCCTTAAAATGATAAATCACGGCGTTGAGCTGCGTTTGGAAGCTTTGCGTCCATTGTCACTGGCACTGTACGTCTTGCGTGATGGCGCGAATCGCGGCAAAGAATTTGGTTTCGATCCAGCTCCTATTCAGGCTCAGTTGACTAAAATGTTCACCACCGTGCGCCCTGAATTAGACAAAAAAAGCTGGACTGATGTGCTGGATCTGTGGTCAATGGAATGGGGAGATTTCAATCCGTATGTGAATTTACACTGCGGCACTTTGCTAGGCGACGCGACTAACGCTGGCTCCAAGACCATCAAAGACGATCAAGTCGAGTCTCTTTTACTCACCGTGGCCCATCTCAGCACTCAAGAATATGCCCGCGACGCCAACATCAAAACGGCAGCCTATGGCCTGAAGATTGAAGCCTGGACCAATCTGTTGCGCTATCGCTTAATGCAGAACACCACGAATTCCTTCACCCGCGGAACGGACCTGTGGCAAGAGTTTGTCAAGCTTGCTAAAACGGAAGACCAGTTGCGCTTGAACGCGGTGCCCAAATCCATCGCTGACGAATTGGGAAAACTTTATCTCGCCGCCGCACGACTCATGAAGGCAAAGGGCGATAGCAGTTCCGCCAACGGCCTGATGGCTGACCTCTCCAGCGTCAAACCGGCGAATCCCTACGCTCACACCGCCAAAAGCTGGATAACCTATTGGAATCGCACCCAATCCAGCGGCAATGACTGGTCGCAACGCCCCTTGGCGATGGATCCTGAAAAAGCCATCATTCTCGCCCGTGCCTTTATGACTGAGGCGAACTCCACCGTCGATTCGGCGATAGCGCGCACGATTTACGCGGGAGCAGCAATGGCTCTGCGCAACGGCTTGCTGGGTCTCAATAGCGGTTTGGTGGACGACAAAGGCTACGTTGAATTTGCACCGCAAATGTACCAGCTGTACGCCTACGTCCTCAATAAAATGGAATTGCGCCAGCACGCCGTGATTGCCTCGCAAGAAGGTGCTCGGGCGCTGGGATTAAAGATCAAATGGTACGCCGACCAGAAAAAACCCAACCCGTGGAAAAAGGATAACGCCGAAGGCAAGTCGGTGTGGAATGAATCCCCCGTTTCTCCTTACCGCGTTGCCAATGACGGTCTGATCTTTGCCGGCGCACTCAAAACGCGCGACCCCAGCACCCAGTCTTTATACGCTCAGTCGATTAAACTCCTCGAACTCATCGACCCGGAAGCAGTCGGCGAGAATCTTCGTTATCAACAAATGTACGCGTTGTTTTCGGAAGGCGATTACGACGGCGTCTTGCGTGAATCCGACGTTTTCGTGCGAGATTACCCAGCCGCTTATTTACGCGGATTTGTCCTCAAGAGCGCCGCCGTTACCCAGCTGATGGATAGGTATGGCAGCCCAAAAACAGGCGACAAAGCGAAGCTCGCTCAGCTCTCTGATTTGATGATCAAAGACAACCAAACGATCGGCAAGCGCGTCAGCGACGAACTGAAAACCAATCCGCCCGACGCCCGCAGGCGTGAACTCGAAAGCGCGCAGACCACCATCAAAATTAGCGAGGTCGACGGCCTGCTCGCTGGCGGCAAATACGAAGCCGTTATCGCCCGTCTGGATGCTGAAGCCTTCAAACATCTTCCGACCGAAGAAACCCTCGCCGCACGCATGGTGCGCCAACTTGCCAAAGCCACTTTAGATTGGCATGAATCCCGTAAAGACGCGCTCGCCAAAGACCCGGTGGCCTTGCTTGCGGCCATGAAAACTTACGAAACGGCCTACGCCAATGTCAGTCGTGGACTGACAAAATTACGCAACAAAAGTGTTGATGGGTCGCTTGATAATTCGAGCAAGATGCTGGCGCGAGTCTTTACCGGCGCACTCAAGATGATCCAAGGTCTGCAACAAAGCGGTAATGCCAGCGCCGAGCTCCTGGCTATGGTCAGCGTTGCCAACCGTGCATTCGCCGACCTCTTCGAGCCGACCATCGATGATAAAACCATCTCTGCGAATGTGCTCTTCGTCGCCCACACATTGTGGGAGGTCGATGAAAAAGCCCGCGCGGCGAAGCAGTACCGCAACTTTATCGCGATTAACGAACGCGATAAAGATATCATGGCCTTTCTCGCCGATCCCAAAGCGATGGCCGAAAAATCTAGCGCCGTGGTAAATCTGCGCACGGAATTCCGCAAACCGTGGGAAGAAATCGCCGATTTAGTATGGGATAGCCCTGAAGACAAACAGGCCTACGAAACCCTGCCCAAAGCAAATTGGCCAACTCGCCAGCGCAAAGATTACCTCAAAGCACTGACGCAACTGAACGAATTCCGCAAGCTTATGGCCAGTAACAAAGCCATTATTGAACCTGCTCAGTTCAAACAAATTGAAGCCACGGTCGACGGCCTGAACCGAATCATCCTGGCGATTGCGAATCAAACCAAAGCCAAGGCTCGTTTGGCAACTTACTACCGTGAAAGCGGCAAGAACGCCGAATCACTCGTGCTGCTCAATGAAGCCTACACCGACGATCCGCTCAATCCGGATAATCAAATGGCCTTGGTGTTGGTGACCTATGACGCCGCGCTAAAGGGTGATCCGATGCCACCCAAAGAAGAACTCATTAAAGCGCGTCGTGTCGTTGCCGGCGTTCGCGACAACAAAAAAGGTACCACTGACAAAGTCGGTTATTGGGAGGCGTACACTCTGGTAATGGAGTTCTCGATCATGCTCGGCGAACCGAAGGGCGTAAACGACGGCCTGTCGTTTTTACGCCGCGATCGCAGCGACATTACTCGCGATCTTGTCGGCCCGCCCGTGTGGGGAGACGACAAACGCCTGCGACGTCCGCTCAACTCCTTGTCGGTTCAATTAGCCAAGCGCTTCCTTGGTCTTTACGAAAAACAGGGCGTTACCGAAAAACCTGGATTCAAACTCACCGACATCGAAATGATTGCTGGTGAAACCAAGTCGTTCTTCGCCGATCACGATGCGCCGGTCTTCGTGGCAAAACCCATGACCACGCCCGATGATGACGATGTGATTGCGCTGGTCGCCGCCGATGGCAGCACGCCTGCGCCGGTCAAACCACCGCCACCGAAACCAGCAGAAGCGCGCGAAGATCCAAAAGCACCTGCCGCGCCTGCGCCTGCCGCGCCTGCGCCTGCGCCTGCCGCTCCTACTGCCACCGCACCGTGATGAAGAGGACTACGATGATGAACCTGCACCTCCACCACTGCCGCATTTTTGCCCTCATGGCCATCGTTGTGGTCGCCCACGCGGTGACCATGGAACTTGCCCCTGGAAGCATCGTTACGGCGGAAAAAACCATTGATAATGCCTGGATCGAAAGTGAAACCACGGACGGCGTCAAATTCTTCCTCGGTGACGTGAAGTCTGACAAGAAGGTCGAGTCAACGCGCAAGCCTGGGCAATATCAAAAAGTTATTTACACGGGCACTGGCGAAGACCTTGGCTTCATGAAGGCCGAAGTGCTCTACGGGAAAGGTAAGTTCGATGAATCCATCGAGCTTTACAAAAAGGCGACCGTCAGCGCGCGCTATCATTGGGAGGTCGAGCAAGCGTATCGTCGCGCCGCCGAATGTTTGGCCCGCTCTGCTGACAAAAATGCTGAGGTCCTGAGCTTGCTCAAGGAATACGTCACCCGTTATCCTAAAAATATCCATATGGCTGAAGTAGTCTTGCTGCGTGCCCGTCTGAGCTTGGCCGCTGGTGACTTCGCTGGCGCGACGAAAGACTACCAAGAAATGGCGAAAAAGGCTGCCTTATGGAGCCCTACCGCCGAGCTTGATGGCATGCTCGGTCAGCGAAATGTTTTGGTATCGCAGAAAAAATTTACCGAAGCCGTGGCCGTGCTGACGCCGTATTTAGCCACGCTTAGGCCTGAGGAAAATCCCGATTCCTTTGGCAAGGTCGCTTTGGCGATTGCAAACGACCTTGCCGCCGATGGCAAAGACGCTGAGTTTATTGTGGCTTTGAAAAAGATTTACTTAGCGCCGATCTCCAGCGAAGCCCAGGCGCGTGCGCGTCTCCAATACGCTCGCTTCCTCGCCAAAGGTAAGACGACGGAAAGCGCCATTGCGGCTTTTGATCAAGCCGCCATCGCCGGGCTGCTCGGTGGCGATGACGAAACGCGTACGGGCGCATCAAAACTGGCGCACGAACTCGTCACGCGGATCCAGGGCGACAAAACCTTATCTGATGAAGTTCGCAAAGAATATCGCACATATGCCTCGGCCTTTTGACTTCTTACCGTTCGTTCTTGCTCACTGCCCTCGAATCGTTCGTGCCTTTGGAGATGCTATGCCCCTTCGTTTTTTCTTCGCCGCCCTTGCCGTCCTCACCGCCTTTGCCCCTCTTCAGTCAGTTCATGCCGCTGACGACGGGAAAGATCTGATGATTCGTAAGACCGGCCAAAAGATCGTCGGCTTCATTGAAAGCGAAACGACCGCTGGCTGCAATTATCGCCTGTTGAAAAGCGGAGCGCTCAGTGTGTTCAAGGCCAGTGAATACAAGAGCGCCAACACCAACGAATATGGCAGCGTCAACTATCTTGGAATGGACAGTGGCCCCTGGGCTAAAGGCCAGAGCGAGCGCGACGCTGGCAACTACGAAGCGGCGGCTGAATTCTTTAACCAACTTGCCACGAATGGCACCCGTGAGTGGGAGAAGGTCTATGGCTCCTTCGCGGAAGGCGAATGCTGGGAGTTGGCGCATAAATATGCCGACGCGGCCAAAGCGTTCGACATCGTCGTCAAAGGCTTTGCTGGCGACACGACCAAGAAGCCGCCAATCCTGGCGCACCGTTTGTGGTTAGATGCCAAATATCACTTGGGGATGTCTTACGCTCTGGCAAAAAATCCGGCCGCTCTGCAAGTTGCTGACGAGCTCGAAAAGCTGGGCAAAGACGAGAGCCTTGGCGCCGCCGAAGCCCGTGGGCGGGCCATTCGCGCTGCTAAATTTGCGGCTGACGGCGACGTTACCAAATTCACTGAGTTCATGAAAAAGACCACCGTGCGCTCATTCGATGAGCCCGACGTGTGGTTCCATTTCAAACTTTTTTCCGCCGACTCTCTGCGTAAAATTTTTAAGAAAGACAAAGAGGCAACCGCGGTTTACCGCGAAATGCTCAATGGATTGGCTGACGACCCCGCGCGCCAAGCTCAGATTTCACTGGGCCTTGGCTTGGCTCTGCTTGAGAGCGACAAAGACTCAGCGTTGGTTGAACTATTAAAACTCGACGTGCTGCCCTACGGCTCACCGGACCAAAAATGCGAGGCCCGCTACAACGCAGGCCGACTGCTGTGGGAAAAGGCTCAGGTGATCAAAGCCAATAGCGACGCGATGAAAGACGAGCGCAAAGCCGCTTTCGTCAAAGAAACCGAACGCGCTGCGCGTTTCATGGTGACCGCTGCTGCTGATGGCCCAACGACCAATCCGAACATTGAATTGGCGACAGCGTTGCTGAAATCCTTCGGCCCTGACCCCGACGCGGTGAAGCCCAAAACTGCTCCAGCGGCGGCACCTGCGGCTAAGCCTGCACCGCCAGCCAAATAACGCGCTCGCTTTTATCCGCTGACGATCACCTTTTCATGTGACGCTGGTAGCGTTCACTTTGCCAACAGCCCAAACAAGGCGACTTGCGCTCGTAGCGCGGAACGAAAATCGCCCAGGTGGAGAGATTCATTTTCAGAATGAGCGCCACACAGCGGATCTTCGACTCCGGTTAGCAAAGCTGGGATACCACCGAGTTTCGCCGTCATTTCGCCGACAAAAGGAATGCTTCCACCGCAGCCGATGAATACTGGTTTGGTACCGTATCCATGTTCTAAAGCGGCCAGCGCGGTAGCGTATACCGGATGATCGGTTGGACTGCCCCACGCACTGCTGGCTGATTGACGGCGAAGAGTCAGTTCCATTCCGGCAGGAACCTGCGCTCGCAAATGTGTTTCGAGGGCCAGTGCCGTCGGCTCGCCTTCCATGTCCGGCACGATGCGCAAGCCGATACGAGCCCAGGCGCTATCCATCACCACGTTGCCGGTACGGCCGCGTTCACCGGCCTGAATCGCGCTAACGGTCAATGACGGCCAGCGCCATAATTTGCGATGCACATCCACCACATCGCCAGCAGGCAAACCGTACAGCATGCCCGCTTGTTCCGCGAAGCGCGCGGCGGTGTAGGGCAATCGACGATACAGAGCTTCTTCCTGCGCGGACAAAGCGCGTACGTGATCGTAAATACCAGGCACGGCAATATTCCCAGCGCCGTCACTCAAAGAACTCACCATGCGACAAAGTGCTTGTACCGCATCCGGCACCGGCCCGCCCCACATGCCGGAATGGAGCGGTGCACGCAGGGCTTTCAGCTCAACTTCGATCACCACGTTACCGCGCAAACTGGTGGTCAGCGATGGCAAGCCGGTATCGAAATTCGCCGCATCAGCGATGACCAAATAGTCAGCCGACAACTCCGTCAAATGGGCATCTAAAAACTGCGAAAAATGGGTGCTGCCGATTTCCTCTTCGCCTTCGATCACCACCGTCAGATTCACTGGCGG
>JANMYZ010000639.1:0-3123 GCA_031382605.1 Planctomycetota bacterium
CATTCCACTGCGGTGACGTAGTCGTCGAAGTGTTCGGTGCCTTCCTTGAAATACGCCAGGTCCTGGTCGGGCAGTTCGACGCCGGCCTTGCGGCAGTCGTTCTTCGCCATCTCGATGAAGAACGAGCCGAAGCGGTTGCCGATGCCACGCGATCCCGAATGTAATAAAAACCACACGCGATCGGCCTCATCAAGACAGACTTCGATGAAGTGATTGCCGGTTCCCAAGGTTCCGAGGTGGTTCACTGAACGGGTCTGCGAGTCCCCGTCCTTGGCCAAGAAAGGCGTGCGTTCGACGATCTCGGCGAAACCCGGCGCGAGGTGTTCTTTCCATAGATTGTCGACGCGCACCGGACGCTTACCCCAGGCACCACGGTCGTTTCGTCCACCGTCATCGGTGCGACCGTGCGGCACGGCACGTTCGATACGCTCACGCAGTTCCTTGAGCGAGGTCGGCAGATCTTTGGCGTTCAGCGACGTACGCACCGCGCACATGCCACAGCCAATATCCACGCCGACCGCCGCAGGAATAATCGCTCCAACAGTCGGAATTACCGATCCCACCGTGGCGCCAATACCCAGGTGCACATCCGGCATCACCGCGATGTGGTGATGAACAAACGGCATACGCGCAGCGTTCGCGAGTTGCTTACGCGCCTCGTCTTCTAAAGGGACGCCACGGATCCACGCCTTGATTGGCTTGGCATCGGCTACGGTGATGAGCTCGTGATTCGACATGACAGAGACCTTTCAGGTCGATTGATGATTTCAATCCCGCAATGTAAGATCGCGGATTTCTTTAGCTGAGTTGACGCTCAATCAGGAAGCGCTGTATGTCAGCTCGCATGGTGTGGTTCTTTATATTCAACGGTGGGCAAAGGTGATCAGAGTGCCTTCACCGATGATCGGTTCATCGGCGACGAAATCGTCGATGGTGGCGGAGACGCGATCGACGATTGCTACCGACTCATCGCCTTCCCAGCAGGCGTGGACCTGGACGTCCATATTCGAGGGCAAGGTCGCGAGATAGTCGCGCAGCGCAGCGCGCGAGCGTCCACTATTGCAGCCAGAGAAGTCGCAACCACAGCCCGAGGTCGATCCGGCATAGCGCACACACCAATCGGCGGAGAAGTGGCCGCGGATGCCCAGACTGCGCTCAGCCAGTTCCCAACGCTGAAACTGGGGGGAGTGGTTGGTGGCACGAGTGGCAGAACACCGTCGGCAGCGATGAAAAGGGCGAGGCACATGGTGAAGCTCCTGATCAGTACGTTGCGAACGCCATTCCATCACCTTGATCGTCGTAAGTCTTTGCTGTATCTGGTGACTCTATTTATGATCACCGATTGCACTCGCTTATAAGCGATGATTATCGCTACATGGCTAAGCCCCGCCCACTCGTCGCCCTCGGTCTGCTCGGTCCAACTCTTGATGCTGGAGGTGACCACAAGCGATGGAGTCGCTGGCGGCCGACGGTGGGTTTGCATATGCAGGGCGATCTGGTCATTAGTCGATTCGAGATGCTGCATGAACGGCGTTACGATGGTTTGGCGAAGATCATCGCGGCAGACATTGTGCAGGCGTCGCCGACGACGCAGGTACACAGTCGCCATATTCAATTTAGCAACGCCTGGGATTTTGAAGATGTCTACGGTGCACTGTGGGGATTCGCTCGTGGCTATCCGTGGAAGCCGGAAGATGAGGATTATCTGGTCCACATTAGTACTGGCACGCACGTGGCGCAGATTTGTTTATTCTTGCTGACTGAGTCGCGCCATTTACCGGCACGGCTGGTGCAGACCTCGCCGAGTGCGCGCGACGATGGCGGGATCAAAAGTCCTGCGGGCACCGCGTCGATGATCGATTTAGACCTGAAAAAATACGATAAACTCGCCACGCGTTTTGCGGAAGAGCGCAAGGCTGGCGCATCTGTCCTGACGGCGGGAATTCCGACGCGCAATGCGGCATTCGCCAAGTTAGTTGGCCGGGTGGAAAAAGTCGCGGCGGCATCGCGCGCGCCGATTTTATTGACTGGTCCAACGGGCGCGGGAAAAACGGTGCTCGCGCGGCGCATTTACGAATTGAAAAAAGCGCGCAACTTGGTCGATGGTCCGTTTGTTGAATTGAACTGCGCGACGATTCGTGGTGATCAAGCGATGTCGGCGTTGTTCGGACATCGCAAAGGCGCTTTCACCGGCGCGCTGACCGATCGCGATGGCCTGCTGAAACGTGCCGATGGTGGCGTGTTGTTTCTGGATGAAATCGGCGAGCTTGGTTTGGACGAACAAGCGCTACTGCTGCGGGCGATTGAAGATAAAATATTTCTGCCCGTGGGCGCGGATAAACCTGTGCTTTCCGACTTCCAACTTATCGCCGGGACCAATCGCGATTTAGATGACGGCATACGCAACGGAAAATTCCGCGAGGATCTGTTGGCACGTATTAACCTGTGGAGCTTCCGCCTTCCAGGGCTGGCGGAACGACGCGAAGATATTGAACCCAACGTCGATCATGAACTCGAACGTTTTGCCCAGGAAAATGGCAAGCGCATCACTTTCAATGCCGAAGCGCGTGCGCGCTTTCTGACCTTTGCGACCGCGTCATCGGCTGCGTGGAGCGCCAATTTCCGTGATCTCGGCGCCGCCGTCACGCGCATGGCGACCCTCGCGGAAGGCGGACGTATTGGCGAAGATTTGGTTCATGAAGAAAGCGCACGTCTGCTTCAGCAATGGCACGCGCCGACCAGCAGCGGCGATGATCCGGTGAGCGACATTCTTGGCGCCCGCGTCAGCACGCTTGATCGTTTCGATCACGTGCAGCTCGCCGAAGTCATTCGCGTCTGTCGCGCATCGCGGACGTTGTCCGAGGCTGGCCGGACGTTGTTTGCGGTTTCGCGCGGCGAACGAAAAACGGCGAATGATGCCGACCGTTTGCAAAAATATTTGGCGCGCTTCGAACTGTCCTGGGACATCATCCGGCCTGGGTAAGCACGCCAGACGCCGGGAGGGTCGAGCGCCGGCTCGACCGTGGCTATATAAATTCATGGTCGAGCTGGTGCTCGACCCTCCCGGCTATTGCTGGCTATATAAATTCATGGTCGAGCTGGTGCTCGACCCTCCCGGCGTCG
>JANMYZ010000673.1:0-7062 GCA_031382605.1 Planctomycetota bacterium
ACATTGCCGTCGACGGTGTGGTCGCCGACGGCCGTGTGGAGAGCGATTGGCTCGGAGAAATAACCATGTGTAATTGATCATGGTTTGCAAAATCGTTTTAGATTCAGGTCCGTTACTCCTTTTTCGCCGAGGGTATTTCACCGACTTCAGCATCGATCACGTCGCCAACTTGCTGTCGATCGCCGGCACCATTCCTTTTGTTGGCCTGATGGTTCCGCATCTCGCACGCGCCTGGGTGGGTGTGGACTACCGTCGCGTTGTTCCGCTCTGCGCCGTGCTCGGTGCTGCCTTGCTGTTGTACGCCGACCTCCTCGCGCGTTTTCTTGCTGTCAGCGGCGGCAGCCCGATTCCGGTTGGTCTGGTGACGACGGTTCTGGGAACGCCATTCCTGCTGGTCATCGTGCGCCGCATGCGGCTGGTCGACTGAAAGCGGGACATCGACATGGGCCACACCGATCGCTTGATCATGCCGCGCTTCGCCATCTTGGGCGTGATCGTGCTCGCCGTGCTGCTGCTGTCGCTCGCCGCAGGTCGGGCCGGGACGTCGGTTGCCGACGTCGTCGAGATTCTGTGCGGCGGCGGCGATGCGGTGAACCGTTTGGTGGTGCTCGAACTGCGTCTGCCACGCGTGCTGGTGGCGCTGCTGGTCGGCGCCGGGCTGGCGGTGGCGGGAACCATCCTGCAAGGAGTTTGCCGCAACCCACTCGCCGAACCTGGCACGCTCGGCCTGACGGGTGGCGCGGGTATGGGCGTGGTGCTGCTGCTGCTCTACGATCCGCAGGCCGCCACCCGCGCTCCTGCGCTCGCCTCATTCGCCGCCTTCGCTGGCTGCGCGTTCGCCATGGCGTTGACCTTTACGCTGTCGCTGAGTGAAGGCGGACTCAAGCCATCGCGCACCTTGCTGGTCGGGTTAGCGGTGGGCCTCGGCCTCAGTGGAGCGCTGCTGCTGCTCCCGCTGCGCATGAGCCCAGAGATTTACAACTACGCGCTCGATTGGATCACCGGTACGCTGATCGCCGCAGAAATGTCGCAGGCGATTTTTCTCGCGCCCTGCCTCGTCCTGTTGGTGGCGATCGCGTGGCTGCAGGCGAGGGCGCTCGACAGTGGGATGGTTCGATTGGTCAACTGACGTGCTGGCACTCGTCATCGAGGTGCCGCATCGACGATAAAAATGCACATGGGCGGGCCGCCCATGCCACCTGACATGGGATTTTGTTGGCTCTTAATGTTATTGATAATAATTATCATTGACAAAAAGCGTCCTCTCCTAGGCTTCGACCGTCATGGACCTGCCGCCAACAACCGCCGCAAACGCTGACGCCATGCCCAGGCGCGTTGATGTCGCGGTTTGGATGGGTTCACGACGTGAAATGACGCTGCTGTACTTGGGGCAAGAATATCGCTTACGCATCACCAAGCTGGGCAAGTTGATCCTGACCAAGTAACTCGGTTCTTGATCTTTGAGCGCAAAATTTGACTCATTTGTTTGACCGTCCACACAGCGGTTAAACACCCCAAGCCCGCCATCGCCAGCCAGGGATTTCTGTTCTTCGCCTGGAATAGGTGAAGCGACTGAGCCACCTGCTGATGATGACTGCGGAGGTTTCCCATGATCCAGCTCAACCCGGACTTCTCGTTGCCAAGTCCTGCGACTTGCCCCCAACGACACCAGGCCGAGGCCATGCGCACAGCCCTGGTGCTCCTCACACGGCGCGTCCGCACACCGAGCCAGGACCACGATCTGCTGACGGCAGCCCAGCTGGCTTGGGAAGCCGCACGACTGTCATCCTGCACGCGCGGCACCATCGGTGCTGGCCTGTTACTGGCCCAGGTACAACTCACCCTGGGACACCATCAGGCAGCGGCGTTGACGGCCCAACGGGTGCAGGCGCTGGCACGCGGCACGCCAGGAGCCGCGCTCACCTGCGTGCGGGCGTTGGCCGTCGGCGCCACAGCGTGGCGTCGCCTGGGTCAACCCGAAGCCGCCGAACATCTCGCTGCTTTAGGCGCGCTGGTTGGCGAGACCATCCGCGATCCGCGTGAGCGTGCTCTGGCTCTCGGCGTGGAGTTATCCTCTGCGCCAAAGCACACCTGATCGCAAACAGGTCGTCACCCAAATGCCGATCGCCGCTTTGCTGGCACTCGTCCCACTCAGGCATGCGTGCACTGATTCAACAGGTCATCTGATACCGTAGCCTCACTGCTTAGCCTCACTGTTTTAGGCTCGGCGGTATTTCGTGTGGGTTCAATCTCATTGGACAGCCAAAGAAGAAAACCTCGAACAGGAGAAGCGGAGACGCAGAGATCGGAGGAGAAGATGCTTGCCGGAGAGAATAAGCCTTTCCCTCCTCTTACCACCGCGTCTCCGCGTCTCCGCGTCTCCTGTTCGATTTTCTTCCCGCTTTGATGAGCCCCAAGGACGGAGAAAAGACCCACACTGAACGACGCAGAGTTTTTTTTATAACCGTCCACGCCAGCGATCGCCAGCTAAGGACTCATCCCGTCGCCCAGCGAGGGAAAGTTCCACACTGTCTTCTATGCGTAGATCAACACTTTTTTTACCTCTGCTTGCTGGGTTGCCGTGGCCTACGCTGCATGCCGCTGAAGGTGCCGCAGAAGGTGTCGCACCAGCAGTAGCGATTATCACCGTCACCGGTGCGCCGGTAACCGTGATTGGCGCAGATGCATTTGTTCATCGGGCCGATCAGCGCTTAGTGCTTGATGAAGAAGCCCTGCGCCGCGATGGCGTCGAGCGGCTTGCTGATCTCGATCGTTACGATCCCAGGTTAACCATCGTCGAGGATCGCGGTCGCGGCGGCGTCAGCGATATCCGCATGCGCGGGTTGGGCGGTAATCGCATTTTGGTCAGCTTAGATGGAATCCCGTTGGCCGACGATTTGGCAGGCCGCGATTTCGTCGATCCTTTGTTGCTCTCATCGCTGGAAGCGAACTTCGGGCCAGGGTCGAGTCGCTACGGTTCAGACGCCCTCGCTGGTCATTTAGAAATGCGCAGTTTAGTACCAGACGATGTCGTCGATGCCGCACATCCGTGGTACGCGCAAGGACGCCTTAGTGGTTCGTCGTTCGATGATGCACTGAGCCTGCATGCTCGTGTGGCGCACCTGGGCGCTGCCCATGCTTGGTTAGTCGCGGGGACGGTGCAGCAAAGCCAAGAACGGCAGGCGGTCGGTGCGGCTGAGATTCCTGACCAGGAATTCAGCACCGGATCAGGGCTTACGGCAGTCCGGGTCACACTCGCGCCGGAGTGGACTGCGACGGTCATGTTCGACGTTTTTGCTGAGACCGTTGCGTCGATTTTTGCCGCTCAGCCGCTGAGCGAACGAACCGGCGATGACGCACGCTATCGTGGCCGCATCAGTCTCGCACAGCAGGTTGGCGCTGGGGATTCGCCGTGGTTGCGCAGTCTGCTCTATGCCCAACAGACCAACAGCGAGGAACTCACCCGGACGAACGATTTCGCCACGACGCCTGGGAACTTTAATCGCACCGTTACTTCGCTAAATGAATTTAGTCAGACGGTGGTGGGCGGCAACGTGCACTTGATCACGGCGTTGGGTGGCGGTTCACGCTTGGTGTGGGGCGGCGATGCGCGCTTCACGCAAAGCGAAGATCTTCAGCGTAGCACCACCACGTTGATGACGCCGCCGAGTTCTTTGAGTAGTGATCCGACGCGCAGCTTTCCCATTTCGCAGGCGTTCACTGGTGGATTGTTTGCTGAGTGGGACCAGCGCTCCGCCGATGACCGATGGGGGTTCAGCTTTGGTCCACGCATCGATGTGTACGCGCTCGATGTCACTATTGATGAGGCCTATGAAGCCTCGTTGGCCGGACAGTCGTCGCCGACCGATCTGAACGACGCCGCACCAACCGTGCGCGCCGCAGTCGATTGGTCACCGCGCCCAGGCAGCACGGCGCACGCCAAGATTGCCAGCGGGTATCGCAATGGCCGCTATGACGAAGCCAATCAGGCGTTCACCAACTTTACCAATGGCTACACCATCTCGCCGAATCCGGATCTGGCTCCTGAGCAAAGTCTCGGCGTTGAGGCGGGTTGGCGGGAAACTGGCGAGCTGAGTGTCGAACTGACTGGGCACTATACGTGGTATCGCGATTTCATTGAGACAGCGTTTGTCGGCACGGTTCCCAACGTGCCGGGAATTGGGCCGTTCCCAACACTCGCTCAATACCAAGCGGTCAATCGTGCGCGCGTGGACATCTACGGCGTTGATCTGGTGATCGACGCGCAACTTGGCGAACACTGGTTCACCCGAACCGGGGTCAGTTGGGTTGCTGGCCGCGACCGCGATACCGGCGAAACGATTCGCGAGCTGGATCCGCTGGGCGGACTCATCGGCGTCGGCTGGCTGCATCGTGAAAGTGGCCTACGCATCGAAGCCATCGCCCGTGGTGCTGAGCGCAAACAAGGAATCGTTGATGGTTCGTTTGTGCCTGCAGCGTGGGCCGTGCTCGATCTGCGGGTGATCTGGATGCCGCTCGACCACCTGCGTTTTGATGTGGCTTGGATCAATGTCACGGATCGCACCTATTGGCGCTGGGCCGATGTCGATCAGGTGCGTGCGAATGATTCCCAGGCGACCAAGGACTACTACGCCGCCCAGCCGGGCCATCTCACTGCTGCCATCACGTACACATTCTGAAACAACCCCAACCGGAGATCTTATGAACATCATCCAATCCTTCTCAGCGCTGGTGGGCACTTGCCTGCTACTCGGAGCCTGTTCCAAGGGCGGTGGCGATGCTGCTGCTCCTGCAGTCATTGTTCCGCCGCCGACTCCGATAACGATCGAAACCACCCAACTGATGGGTACCGATCGATACATGAATGCGACTGCTTTTGCCGTGCCGCAAACCAGCCGTGGTTCGGCGATCATGCGCGTGCGTCTTGCGGCGGCTCCGCTCGCGCCCGTCATCGTTACGGTGCAACACCAAACGGGTGATCCTGATCAGGTGATTTATAATCTCAGTAACAACACCACCAGCTCCACGCGACAACTGACTTTTGACAGCACCACTTGGAATATCTGGCAAAGCGTCTATTTCGTTACCGTCACTGATACGAACGCGCAGATGGCGGAGGCGACCTACGGTCTCTCGGGCACCAACTTGGTCAGTAAAAGTGTTACCAGTTTACCGGCGGAAACCGCCGACGTCATGGTGACGGGCACGATTATTCGACAGGGCTTCGTCGCGCGGGCATCATTTACTGATCCGGTGAACGACATCGCTTTCACCTTGTCGTGGAAGAAGGTCGGCACCGGCACCGCTGCGAAATATTACGGGATCTATCGCGACAACGATCCGCTCAATCAATTCACTGGCGGTGATGCCGGTGGCATAAACGGCAATGATGCGCGGGCTGCCTTTACTTATCCGGCATACGGTTTTTGGAACGGTGCGGAACTGTTGTTCGTCGTGGCGAAATCGGTGATTACCCCGCGCACCACCACCGAGGCCAATCTGGTGTTGCTGCGCGCCGTCGATGAAACGTTTGCCAGTGGTACGGGATTGCTGACCGCCTCCGGCGCTACCAGTTTAACCATTGGTTCGTACCCCATCACATTTACGGCGAGCGTGGCGGCGACGCCGGGAGCCCTCGCGCCATTCTATCCGTTGGCGGCTGACTCCGATTATCCACTCGATACGGCAATGCAGACCGCATCCTATGGCGGCTCTGGCGGCCTCAGTCCGATCGGTCAATGGAGGCTGACGCTTGATCCTGCGCATCGTCTCTACAGCGGCACGGTCATTGATAACAGCGCAAATCCCGCTGGAACCGTGCATGGACTGGTTACCGGCAGTGCGAATGGACTTGGTGTGCCAAACCTGCTGGGCGTGCGGATCAATGGCAGCGAAGTTCACGTTTACGGTACTCCTTTTTACAGCCTGCCAGGGACCGCGTTCCCCTTCGGCAGTCTGGGTGGGCGCTATGTCGACGCTGCCACCGGAGTTACTGACCGCATTTTCATTTTCGTCTCTTTCACCTCGAATTAATCACCAGAACGGAACCGCCCACTATGTCATCATCTCATCCGATTTTCGCGCCCATGCTGGTCATTGCCTCAATAGCATTGCTAGCGGGCTGTACCACTGAAAGCAGAGAACCATCGCCGCTCCGGGCGTTTGCCTGGCCAACCGAGCAACCACCGCTGGCACAGCGCGGTGGTGAAGGTGAGGGCCTTCCCGTTACCCTTGCGCTACAACCATCCCCAGCCTGGACCTCGCTCCAGGCTGCGCCAAACGGGATCGAACGGGATCGTGCGGCAATTCGTGCGCTGGCAGGTGATTATCGCGTCACCTTTCATTTTCAGGAAGTGGTGTCGCTACGACCCAACCAGGGCCTCTCGGCTCCCTACCATTCGTGGGCCACCGAACGGGTATTTATCATTGCTGATACACCGGAAATCATTTCGCTTCAGCACCAACTCGTCATCCGCTCGCAGGAAAAACCGGACCAGGCGATGGTGGTCAAGCACTGGCGTCAGGACTGGACCTGGCAGGACACGCGCGTCGTGACGTTCCAGGGCGAAGGGCGGTGGAAGGCTGAAATTCGCGACCCCACTGCGGTGACCGGAACCTGGACGCAGGCCGTCTACGGGACTGAGGACGAACCACGCTACGAAGGCGCCGGACGCTGGCATCATTTGGGACAGAGCAGTGAATGGCTTTCTGAACGCGGGTATCGTCCACTGCCACGGCGAGAAAAAACTGTGCGCAAAGATTATCAGGTGCTCGATGGCACCCATCGATTGGTCATCACGCCGAATGGCTGGGTCCATTGGCAGGACAATTACAAATTACCGTTGATCGCCCCGGCTCAACCAACCGCGACGGGACCGATCGCCATCGAGATCGGCTGCGCCCGCTACGAACGCATCATCGGCTGGGACTGGAGCCCAGGAACGGCGGAATGGGACGTTGAAACAGCCCATTGGAAGAAGATCCGCGCCGCGTGGGACAAACGTCTGGTAGATGTCGCGGCAGATTCACTGATCGATGTGCGTCAACTCGGCGAAGACATCG
>JANMYZ010000691.1:0-1867 GCA_031382605.1 Planctomycetota bacterium
CACGGGTTCGCATAGATGGTGCCTTGGCAGAATTGCCCGGTCTGGAGCCGTTGCCGCCAGAACACACGAAAAAGCTGCTGTATTCGGTGCTCGACAGCCAGCAGATTGCTCGCTTCGAACAGGACTGGGAACTCGATATGAGTTTCGGCCTTGGCGGCGTCGGCCGTTTTCGCGTCAACGTCTTTATGCAACGCGGCGCAGTTGGTGGAGTGCTGCGAACGATTCCGTATGAGATCTTCAATTTCGATCAGCTGGGCGTACCGAAAGACGTGTGCACCAAACTTTGTGAACTACCCAAAGGACTGGTGCTGGTGACCGGGGCAACGGGTTCTGGCAAGTCGACCACGCTGGCGGCGATGATCGATTTTATCAACGCCACCATGCAAGATCACATCATCACCATCGAAGATCCGATTGAGTTCGTGCATCGCAACAAACGCTGTTTGGTCAATCAGCGTGAAGTCGGCACCGATACGCAAGGTTTCAACTCTGCTTTGCGCCGAGTCTTGCGTCAGGATCCGGACATCGTGCTGATCGGTGAAATGCGCGATAAAGAAACCATTGAAGCTGGTCTGACGTTGGCGGAAACCGGCCATCTGACCTTTGCCACGCTGCATACATCGTCAGCGGTCGAAACTATCAACCGTATCGTCGACGTGTTTCCGGCCTATCAGCAAAATCAGATTCGCACTCAGCTCGCTTTCGTGTTGGAAGGCGTTTTCTGTCAGCAATTGCTGCCGAAGATGAATAGCCGTGGCCGAGCGATGGCCTGTGAAATCATGGTGCCGAACTCGGCAATTCGCGCACTGATTCGCGACGACAAATGTCATCAAATCATGTCGCATATTCAAACCGGCGCGAAACTGGGCATGCGCACGATGAATCAAAGTCTTTTCGAATTGTATAAGAAAAATCAGATCACCTGGGATGACGCCTGTTCGCGCAGTCCTGACCAAGAAGACTTAAAACGTACCGCCCAGCGCGACGGAGTCTGACATGGTTGCCATCAATCGTTTGGTAAAGAAACGCCTTGGCGAAATGCTGGTCGAGCAAGGTCTGTTGACCAACGAACAAGTGCAGGACGCGCTGCGTATGCAGCATCAGTCCGGCCTGTTGTTCGGCGAAACCTTAGTGCAAAATATGCTGATCACCGAAGAGAAAATCGTTGCCGTATTGGTGAGTCAGTTTGGCATTCCTTACATTCTTCCGTCGCAATATCAGATCGCCAAAGATCTCTTAGAGATCTTTGAGCCGACCATGATGCGACGTTATCAGTTCATACCGATGGATTCCATCGGCTCGGTACTCGTCATCGCCTTTGCCGGCTCATTGACCGAAGATGTGATGCATGAAATCGAAGGTCAGACGGGCTGCACGTTGCAGCTGTTTTTGACCAAGATGAGTGAGATCAATGTCGTCCTACAGAATAACGGAATGTGATGATGCCCATGCGATTCCATAGTCATGCCCAGGTGACAGGGCCAGCCCGCGACATTACTGCCCGGCAGGAGAACTAAACCATGGCCAATGTCATGGGCTACAACCGCAAGCTTGCCGCGGTGATGCGTAAACACGGCTTGGTCGATGAGCAAATCTTGCAAGGGCTCTATGACAAGTGTGCGAAAGAGAGCCTGCTGCTGGCATCGCATCTCGTCACCGAAGGTTTAATCGATGAGATGACTCTGCTCGGCATGGTGAGCGAAGATTCGAGCACGCCACCGCTCGACCTCGACAAGATCAAAATCGACATGGATGCCCTGCGTGAAGCCAATAGAGGTGAAGAAGTCGTCACCGAAGATCAGTCGAAATTTTACGGTGTCCTGCCCTTGGCATTGATTGGCGATTATCTGTCGTTGGCGGTGGCCAA
>JANMYZ010000708.1:0-2055 GCA_031382605.1 Planctomycetota bacterium
AACACCGAAAGGGACGGAAGTGGATCTCCAGCAGAAGGTTTTGTGGAACGAGGGACTCTTCCTAACGCCGCATCATTTCCAACAGTGGGATCGCCATTTGGAAGCGGAACTGTGGCATCGTTTGCGTGCCATTCAGCCGCTCAGTTATGGCTTCACTGATTTGAAAATTGATGAAGACGGTTTGGCGGTTGGCGATCTGGTGGTTAATCGCTGTGCTGGGGTGATGCAGGATGGCCTGCCGTTCAGTGCTCCCGATACCGATCAAGCTCCACCGACGCGGCAATTATCCGGTGTTTTTGATAGCAAAGGCGCAATCTTTGATGCACGACGTGGGGCCGTAGCGGTGTATTTGGCCGCTCCGTTGGTGCGCCCAGGTGCTCGTGCGACCAGTACCGATGGTCAGGTCGATGGCGTGCCGACGCGCTATCGCCAAGCGGGCGTGTTGGTCCGTGACGAAAACACCGCAGCCAATGAGCGTGAAGTGGTGATCGCGCGCAAGTCGCTCCGTATTGTCCTCGAAGGCGAGTCGCTCGACAATTATACCTGGCTGAAAATGGCTGAAATCGTGCGTGGCGCGAGCGGCCGCATTGAATTGGTGCAAACTTTTATTCCGACGTGCTTGCATGTGCGCGCGTCTGAACGTCTGCAACTGATCCTGCGTCGTACGCTCGAAACGCTTTCTGCGCGCAGCGAAGAACTCAGCCAGCAACGCCGCCATCGCGGTTCGGGCGTGGTTGAATTTGCCATCAGTGAATCGGCGTCTTTCGCCTTGCTGCAAATCATCAACAGCGCATTACCCGCCATTCGCCACTGTTATAGTCAGGCGGGCATGCATCCCGAACGTGGCTTCATTGAATTGTCACGCTTGTCCGGTGCGCTCTTTACCTTTGCGGGTGAAGGTCATCCGCGCGATTTGCCGCTTTACGTGCACGACGATTTGACCAGCACTTTTAATCAACTCGAAGAGCAACTGCGTAATCTGATCAATGTGGTTATCCCCACGCGTGCGGTACGCATCACGCTCAAGCAGGAAAAGGAAACCACCTTCAGCGGTGACCTGCAATCGGATGAGGACGACATTTCGTACTACTTGGCGATGTCGGCCAGCGTGCGCAGTGAGAAGATGGTCAAAGAAGTTCCGCTCAAGGCCAAGATCGCGGCACCAGAAGATCTCGAATTCCTCATTTCGCAGGCCATTCGTGGCATCGGACTGCAGCATTTGCCGACGCCGCCACCGGAACTGCCGATCTATCCTGACTGGCAGTATTTCAAAATTCTCAATGTTGGTGAGCAGTGGAAAATGGCTCAGACCGCGCGCCGTATCGCGTTTTATCTGCCACCGGAATTCAAGGGACTGCGGCTTGAATTGTTGGCGGTGAGGTCAGCTCCATGAACGCTGCGGTCGCCGTTGCTCCTGTTGCCGGACGTTCGTTGCCCGACCTTTGTGCGGGGCTGTTCGTCTACGTGTTGTGGTTGCGCACTCAGACCGAGGCCAACGTCCCCGATGTTCGCGCGGTTTACCAACGATTTGATGAACTGCTGCGCGGCATCGACGCCGATGGTCAGCGTGGTGGAGCATCGCCTGAAAATGTGCGTCTGGTGATTTTCGCGCTCGCCGCTTTTGCTGACGAAATGATTTTGTCTTCAAAATTACCATTTCGCGCGAGCTGGTCCGATCAACCGCTGCAGTTGACCTACTTCAACGAGAACGCTGCCGGTGAAGAATTTTTCACCCGTTTGGAACTCAGTCGCAAGCCACGCGATGCGGCGTCGGCCGACGTATTGGAGAGTTATTATCTGTGCCTAAGTCTGGGCTTCAAAGGCCGCTTTGGTGGTTCGCCCAAACTTGAAAAACAGCGTCGTTCGTTGATGGAACAGCTGGTGGTCGATATCCGCGCTGCACGTGGAAACGCCACGGGACTTTCACCGCACGCGATGAGTCCTCATTTTCAACGGCCCGCTTCCCCGTTAATGCCGGTGTGGCTGGTGCCGGTTCTCGCGATCGCGGCGCTCATCGCGATCGTCATTATTTTTGGTGTCTTGGTCAGTCAAATG
>JANMYZ010000041.1:0-7033 GCA_031382605.1 Planctomycetota bacterium
CCGGCGGTCCCAGGCCTGGGACTGCCGGCTGCTAGCCGGCCAGGGGCAATTCATCCCCCGTGACGCGACGGTGCTCACGGAAGAGCGAAATAAAAAACGCGTCCCAATTGAACGCCAAGCGCTTATCGATCAGCGCGTCTGATGACGATGCCCAACGGAAGGCCATTGAAGATTATTATCGTCCCATGATGCCGCTTGAAACTATTCCGTAAATTCACCGCCGTGGGGAATACGGCGTAGGAAACGTACACCACCTAACGCCGCTTTGCCGTAATCTGCGTGCGAGTCTCTGGCTGTTGTGGATGGCCACGCTTGACGCACTGACTTGCCGCGAACCATGCGCGCTCCTCAGGGAGTTTTGATGGATCCGAGCGATATTGTTAAAGCGGTGATCATGGGCGTGGTCGAAGGTCTGACTGAGTTCCTGCCGATTTCGTCGACGGGGCACCTGATCGCAACCAGCGAATTGATCGGTTTCATGCGCGCGCCAGCCGATGAGCCATTTCGCAATCTGTTTGAAATTGTCATTCAACTAGGCGCCATTCTTGCGGTGATCGCTTTGTTCCGTCAACGCGTGTGGGCGATCGTCAGCACGTTGCACTCCAGCGCGGTGTCGCGCACGTTTACGCTCAAATTGGCCGTCGCGTTTATACCCGCTGGCATCATCGGCTTTACCACGCACAAATTTGTCGAAAAATATCTGATGAACACCGGGACGGTGGCGGCGATGCTCGCCATCGGCGGCCTAGCCATCATTCTGATTGAGCGGAGAAAACAGCAGGAACCACGTCACCTGGACGCGATGAATCTGCCATGGAAAACCGCCATCGCGATTGGCTGCTGCCAATGTTTATCGTTGATGCTGCCGGGAACGTCGCGCGCTGCTGCCACTATTTTGGGCGGGTTATTGCTGGGACTCAACCGCCGGGCCGCGACGGAGTTCTCGTTCTTTCTTGCCATCCCGACGATGTTCGCCGCGACCAGTTATTCGTTGCTCAAACACCGCGACGGGTTGAGCGACCCACGCATGGGTTTAGTGGTCATTGGTTTCATCGTTTCGTTTATCGTCGCATGGGTGGTCATCGCTTGGCTGCTGCGTTTTGTTGCCACGCATACGTTCACCGCCTTTGGCTGGTATCGCATTGCCGCTGGGTTGATCTTGGCTGGCTTGCTCGCTGCTGGCGTGGTGTCCTTTTCGGTGGAGCCTTAATTATGCCGCTGATCGTTTTCGAAGGCATTGATGGCTGCGGCAAAACCACCCAGGTCGAGCGCTTAAAGCAACGCTTCACCGCTGATGGCATTGCCTTTCGCCACTTACGTGAACCCGGCGGCACCGAACTCGGCGAACGACAACGTGCGCTGTTGCTTGATCCCGCGACCAAGGCTTGTCCGACGGCTGAATTATTTGGCTATTTGCAGGCCCGTGCCCAGCTCTGCCATGAAATCATCGCGCCCGCTTTGGCCAACGGTGAGCTGGTGATCCTCGATCGCTTTTATCATTCAACGCTTGCCTACCAAGCCTACGGACTCGGCCTGGATCAAGCGCAAGTGCGTGCCGCGATTCTCCTCGCGACCGGCGGCATTCGCCCGGATCTGGTGCTGTGGCTGGCCGTCGATCCCGCCGAAGCCCAGCTCCGTCGCGCTGCCGCACGCGGACAAGACCGCATCGAAGCGCGCGGCTTAGCCTATCAACAAAAAGTCCACAACGGTTATCGCGCCCTGGTGACCAGCGATGGCTTGGTTGAAATCGATGCGCAGCAAACGCCTGATGCGATCACCGCGCAGGTGTGGGAAAAAATCGCGCGGTTCATTCGGTAAATTTATATTTGAGATGAAGCTTCATCCTAAACGCGGCAGTAGGAATTCAAATTTCCAACGCAAAGACGCAAAGATACAAAGGAAAGGCAGGGTTTTGAATTCAATTTCGTATGATCAAGGACTTCACCAAACAGATGAATCCTGTTTTTGATGTAAGTCCTTTGCGCTCTTTGCTGCTTTGCGGTAAAATGGTTCTCTACTGCGTTTTTTAGGTTCATGGCATGACGTTGATCTCACCCGTTCAACCCCTGAGGACATTCCGATGCGCTACCTCCCAACTGATGATTCCATGCGCCATCCCCGTGCTTTATCCGTGTTCATCATGGCCCTCAGCACCATCGCCATGGCCGTGTTCGTCAGCAGTTGTGGTGAACTGCCAGCCCCGCGAGTCGCCGATCCCAACGCGGTCCAACTGCCATTGGCCGCTGGACCCATCGCCGATCATTTCGATACGGATGTCGTCGATCAGCCGCCTGCTGGATTTACTGTGCACACCGTCGGCCCAGGACGCCCAGCACAGTGGCTGGTGAAAGCCGCCAGCGATGCCCCCAGCGCGGGCAACGTGCTGATGCAATGCGACAACGACGACACCAATCACCGTTATCCGTGCGTGCTGTCGACCGCCGGGCGCTTCGGCAATGTGCGCGTATCGGTGAAGGCCAAAGGCATCAGCGGCAATCGTGATCGCTCTTTTGGCGTGATCGTTCGCGCTATCGACGAAAAAAACTATTACGTCGCACGCTGCAATCCGGTGAATGAAAACGTCCGCCTCTATCACTTTATTGACGGCAAACGCCGTGAACTAGCAGAGTGGGAAGGCAGCGCCGCATCCGGCGTTTGGCACTCCATCGCCTTGGAAGTCACCGGCGATCGCCTGACGGTTTTTTTCAACGGCAACAAAGTCCTCGAACATCACGACGGCACTTTCCCTCAACCAGGCCGCGTCGGGCTGTGGACCAAAGCCGAAGCGATCAGTCAGTTTGATGATTTCAGCGCAACGCCATTGCCATGAGAAACCCTGACCACGAGAAAGAACTGAACAAGAGGAACGGAGGAAGACATGAAGCACAATAACAGCAAACAGGAGGATGACTTTACTTCTCCCTTTTTAATTCTTCTCCGTTCCTCCGTTTCTCTTGTTCAATTTGGTTCTTAATCCCTTCAACTGGAGCCCACATGCGTCCTCTCATCCTGTCTCTGATATGTATTGCTGCCATATTCGCCGGTGAAACCAAGCCACCTGAACGCGCGAAAGTCGAATTGCTGGCGAACGAAGCGCAGGCGTGGCTGCTCTCCCAGCAACAACCCGACGGAGCCATGGTCCCAGGGAAAACCTTCACTCTTGGCATCACCGCAATGGCCGTCGTGGCACTGGCGTCACCGCCGCATGCGCTGACGTCAGATCATCCGGCGATGATCAAAGCACTGGCTTTCATCGACAGCTTCAAACAAAAAGACGGCGGTGTTTACGCCCTTGATGAAGGCATGGGGAATTACACCACCTCGCTGGCCTTGCAGGTGTACGCGCGTTTGCGCCCAGGCGATCAGGTCACCATCACCGCTGCGCAGCGCTATCTGCTTGGTCTGCAAAACACCGACAAAGACAGCCTTGGCTTTGGTGGCATCGGTTACGGCGATAAAGGCGCTGGGCATGAAGATCTTTCCAATACCAGTTACGCACTGTCGGCCCTGCGTGATTCCGGCATGCCAGCCGACAATCCGCAATTGCAGGCGGCGCTCAAATTTCTTGAGAAATGCCAAGATTTATCGTCCGTAAATAAGCAACCGTGGGTTGGCGCAGCTGGCGGTAAAAACGGCCCAGGCGGCGCAGTGTACGGCCCAGCCGACGCCAAAGGAAGTTGGGAAAAACAAGATCCCACGCAAAGTGAAAAATTTACGACGACAGGCACCATGAGTTATTCACTGCTGTCGAGTTACCTGACGTTGGAGTTGTCAGCAGAAGATCCGCGCGTGGTCGCCGCGTTGGCCTGGGTCAAAGGGACCTATCAATTCGACACCAATCCCGGCATGGCCAGTGGCAAAGAAATGCAGGGACTCTTCCACTATTACACTTTGATGAGCCGCACGTTCGCGCTGATGAAAACTGACACCATCGACCTCGGCAATGGTCGCATCGTCGATTGGCGTAGCGACCTGTACGCCTCCATCACCAGCAAAGCCCAACACCTCATCCTTGATGACGGCAGCAAGGCCGCGTTCTGGATCAACAGCGCCCCACGCTGGGCCGAAGGCATGCCGCATCTGACCACCGCGTACATGCTGCGCGCACTGAAAGCGATCGCGACGCGCTTGCCGTAGGATCGTCAGTCTTGGGAGTGGTACAGCTTTTCACCAAGCCAACGGCCGCCCATTGCCATCCACTGCCACTATGCCATTCCTGCGTAACCGCACTCAATGGAGCAACCCCATGTTACGCCCTCTCGCCTTGCTGTTGACCTTAGCCTCTTGCCCACTGTTTGCCGTGGTCGCGGTTAGCGGCGGCGGAGTCATTTACGGTGGCACCGATTGGTGGAGCGATGGCAGCAAAAATCCGGCCTCTTTCGGCACTTTAGATGAAGACGGTGACGGCAAACTGAGCAACAATGAAATGATTAAAGCGCGCCAGCAACTCGCCACGGCCCTGAAAGAAACTAAGTCCAGCTTGATCAATGCCGTCGATCTCGACCAAAGCGGAAAAATGTCGCGTTACGAATCCGCTGAGGCCATGCCGCGCTGGGTCAGCCTGCGCGAACGTGCTCGCGAATTGGCCGTTGCCATGGACGATAAAAATGGCGACGGAAAATTATCATCCGACGAAATGAGCGGCCTAGAGCAACGCATCGGCAATATCTTCATCAAATACGGCGTGGCTCGCATCGACACCAACAAAGACAAGAATTTCAGTCGCGCCGAAGTGACGGCAGCCATCATGGCCATCAAAGAAGGCAAAGGCGCGATGTTCACCCTTTGTGATATCTCCAACGATGGCCAGCTGTCGGTGCGTGAAGCGGATATGGCATTCGAGATTTTGTCCGCCGCCGCCGGGCTCTAAACCTAAACGCAGCGATAGAACCCAGCTCAGCGGAGCCGGAACCAAAGCGAAAGCAAAGATTGGAGAAGTGCTCACCACAGCCCGGCCGAGCCGGAACCAAAGCGAAGACAACGATTGGAGAAGTCTAACCACAGAGGGCACAGAGGGCACAGAGGAAGACCGCATGATTTTCCTCTGTGGCCTCTGTGCCCTCTGTGGTTTAGCAATTCTCATGTTTCCCTCTTTTTCGTCGTCCGAAATTTCTCCGGATAGCAAGGAGAAATTGAACCTTAGTGGTATAGAGGGCACAGAGGGCACAGAGGAAGACCGTATGATTTTCCTCTGTGTCCTCTGTGCCCTCTGTGGTTTAGCACTTCTCATGCTTCCTTCTTTTTTGTCGGTGTCGCAAATTCTCCGGATGGCACGGAGTATTTGAACCTTAGTACTACCGAGCACCAGAGCACCAGAGGAAGAGACAAGACGTTACGTCGAAATTTCAGAGTACCTTTTGAGTGATCGTTCAAAAGAATCTAACTCTCTCTCAACTCTGGTGCTCTGGTCCTCTGTGTTCTATCTATCGCGGCTTTTAGGCTAAACAGCTCACCGCTGGCAGCGAACTAACGCAGTCCGAGCTGGCGCACCTTGTAACGGATCTGGCGGAAACTGATGCCCAGGAGTTTGGCCGCTTCCGTCAAATTGTCGTCGGTCACGGTCAGTGCGGCTTCCATCAGCGTGCGCTCGTAATCAGCCAGTTCGCGTTCCAAATCGATGGACTCGCGCAGGCCAATGCGAGCGCGCAATTCATCGCCTGGTTTAATCGCGGTCTTTGCAGAACCCAGAGGGCGCGCCGTGAGATCGTTGAACAGCACGTCGTAGCCGATGTCACCGCTGGCGGTCATCGCCGCACCGCGCTGAATGCGATTGTCTAGTTCACGGATATTGCCGGGCCAGGGATGGGCCAGCATGGCGGCGAGCGCATCTTGCGTGAAGCCCGTGATACCACGACGCATCTTCACCGCGTGGCGAGCAAGTAGATGCCCGGCCAACAACGGAATGTCCTCCGCCCGATCACGTAATGGCGGCAGATGCAGCGGAATCACCGCCAGACGATAATAGAGATCTTCGCGAAAATCTCCGGCTTTGACCATGGTCATCAGATCACGATTGGTCGCAGCAACTAAGCGCACATTGCTCGTTAGTACCTCGCGACCGCCGACCGGCAGGTATTCGCCATTTTCCAGAACCCGCAGCAATTTGACTTGGGTTTCGTTCGCCAGTTCACCGACTTCATCAAGAAACAACGTGCCGCCGTCCGCGAGCGCAAAGAGGCCTTGGCGATCCTCAATCGCGCCAGTGAACGAACCTTTGACGTGACCGAATAATTCGCTCTCCAACAATGACGGCGTCAAAGCGCCTGAGTTGATACGCACCAATGGCCCATCACTACGCATGCTGGCATAATGCACCGCGCGAGCGACGAGTTCTTTGCCCGTACCGCTTTCGCCGGTCACCAAGACTGTCGAATCGGTGGTCGACACTTGCTCAATGGCGGCCTGAATTTGTTGGATGCCACGACTCTGGCCAACCAAGTGTACCGCCGGGGGATGCGCCTGAGTTCCCTGAGCACGGGTTGCCAAATAATGTTCACGGGCATCCAGCGCCCGCGCGATCAGCGCCCGTACCACTTGGTTATCGAATGGTTTGCGCAGAAAATTATAAGCGCCCTGACGCATCGCCCGCACCGCCGTGTCCCATTCAGCGAACGCGGTCATGATGATAACGAAAATATCGGGATGGAACTGACGCATGTGCGCGAGCAGCCCAATACCATCGAGCGGTTCCATCCGCAGATCGCTGAGCACGAGTTCAATCCCAGGATTTGCGGCCATCTGCTTGATCGCCTCTTGGCCATTAGCCGCTAAGATCACCTGATGGCCGTCACGCCGCAAGATGATGTCGAGCATCCCGCGCAAACCGACTTCATCATCAACAACTAAGATGCGACCCATGACGACACAGCATGCAGGGTCGACCAAGGTTGCTCAAGAGCGAGAGTCCACCAAAGCATCACGGCCACCCAAATGGGTGGCCGTGATGAATCATTCATGTGGCTAGCGCAAGTCGCTCAACCACCGGAAAAAACAGGCGAAAACCTATTTTATTCCGGCTTCCACTCGAAGCCAA
>JANMYZ010000004.1:0-6734 GCA_031382605.1 Planctomycetota bacterium
CTTCTGGCCGTGCACACCGTCGCGCCAAGATCCATTAAAGCATTATTATAACGAATCGGATCTTGCGGATCGACTTGCACGGCCACATGCGACCAAATGCCCTTGCGATCCAGCGGCAGAGCCAAGCCATCGCGCCGTGCATACACTCGTGCGACATTGGTATCGACCACTGGCACCACCCGTGCGAAAGCAAAACACGCAACGGCACCAGCGGTGTAAGGCCCGATTCCTGGAAGTTCCTGTAAGCCCTCTACCGTGTCCGGCCACACTCCGCCACGCTCAAGCACCGCTTGGCAACTCGCACGCAAGCGTTCGACGCGCGACGGATAACCGAGTCCTTTCCACGCCCGATGAATCGCATCGGTGCTCGCCCCTGCCAATGCACGCTCATCAGGAAAGAGCGCAAGAAAACGCTCATAAAACGGAATCACGCGCTCTACTTGCGTCTGCTGCAACATCACTTCGCTGACTAAAACGCGATAGGGATCGCGCGTCTCACGCCACGGCAATGTGCGACCAACGCGAGCATACCATTGTAGCAATTCAGCCTGCGGCGTCATGGTCTTCGGCGTTTTCATATTAAGCTCGGCAAGAACCCGAAAACCGGGAAAAGAGAATATTTAACCACAGAGGGCACAGAGGACACAGAGGAAAATCAAATTGGATTTCTCTGTGTCCTCTGTGCCCTTTGTGGTTAGCCCTTCTCCAATAGTTGTCTCCGCTTTGGTTTCGCCTTCGCCAAGCTCTATTCATCATCACCATATCACTGTTCATTCTTCCACGCCTGCCCAGGGAATGAATTCGATCTCGGTGCGTTCTTGATCTTTAGCCACGATGCTTTGAAAATATTCACAGAAAAACCAGCGTGGGCTGTCATCTTTGAGGTAACCCAGTCGCTTAAGACAATCAGGAATTGGTTTTGCTCCGCCAACCAAATTGGCGTAATCGACTAAGCGCGTGCGGAAACTTCGCAAGATCATGCGCACGGGTTCTTCGGGAGCTTCGCGCGGCGTCAACTGAGCACGCAGAAGCAAATACCACATGTCGCGTTCTTTGGTGTAGACGCTCCAATGCGTGTACTGAGCTGTGTTTTGGCTTGGCACGCGTCGACGTACCACGATCAAGCGCCCAATCAGATCAGTCACACTTAGATCCTGATCCGGCAGAACCATTCGCGGCAATCGTGGGGGCAATAAATCGTGGTTGGGTCCAGGCGCTTCCGCTGACGCTGCGCATAATCAAACGCACGTAGCCTTCGGTGCCGCGATCGCGCCATGCACCGCTGATACCATTGATGCGACCAGCCTCAAAACCATCGCGAACGATAACGGAAGTTTCTGCGGCGATTGGCAGCGTCCACTTGACGCCCTCGCGCGATTCATCGAGCAGCGCAACCGCAAGTCCGTCTTCGCTGGTGAAGGTGCCATAAGCGAGCGCCGAAATAACCGCGCCGGGATGCGCCGTACGACAGGCACAAGCAATCGTGCCGCGCACGCCGTACACCGGTTGACCCAGTGACAACATCGCATCCCAACACGCTTCATCAGCGGCGTCAGCAATAGCGAAAAGACGCACGCCCAGAGCAAAGCCGATGCGCTGTTCACCGAATGCTTGCGCGGGATTTCGCAGCAGCAGCAAGCCGCCACTGCCAGCGAGCGCTTTACTTAATCGAGCAATTGCTCCTGGAGCAGGCTCGCTGACTTCAGCAGCTGGTAATTCGATAAATTCCGGTGCGATCACCTGAATTTCCAATTCCGCATCTTTGCACTGCCAGCGCAGGCGATGAGTCCACAACTGGCAAACGATATTCCCCGCGTCGTCACGAACCGGCAGGTCGCTGATTCCTTGTGGGGCATGCAATGGTTCACAGGTAAGTCGCACGCGCCGCACGGTGGCGTCATCGCGGTGGGCTTCAACCCACCAACTACGTATCCTATCGCTGAGGTTGTGACCGCGACGCGTGCTTGCGCTGGGACGGATCGCCGAGTTGGCCACACGCCGCCATCACGCCATCACCTTTGGTGCGGCGCTGTCTGGTCTCTATGCCAGCGACTTCCAAGAGCGCCTGAATCTGATCGATTCGTTCTTGTGCCGTCGGGACCTCTGGTCGGCTGGGAATGGGATTGAATGGAATGAGATTCACCAACACCGTCAGGCCAGCGCACCAACGAACGAGGTCGGCGATATGCGCGTCGCCATCGTTGACTCCTGCCATCAAAACATAACTGACTAAGATGCGGCGACCGCGTCCCAGCGGATAATTCAGCAATGCGTCTTTCAACTGCGTGAGCCCATAAACACGATTGAGTGGAATCCATTCACTCCGCAAAACGTCATCGGCTGCGGTTAAACTCACCGCTAAATTGATGCGCGTCAGGCCGAGATCAGTGAGTCGCGGCAATTGGTCCACCCGACCTACGGTCGAAATCGTGATGTGGCGCTGCGCCAAACCCAAACCATTAACGTCGGTTAATACGCGCACGGCCTGCGCCACCGCGTCAAGATTGTCGAGCGGCTCGCCCATACCCATGAACACCACATTGCGCGGACGAACACCGCTGACCACGGCAGCGACCACCACCTGCGCGACGATTTCTGCGGCCGAAAGATTACGAATCAGACCCATGGTTGCCGTGTGACAGAAACGACAGCCCATTTTACAACCAACCTGCGATGACACGCAGACCGTGGCGTAACCGCCGTCCTGATGTCCACCGCCCATCGGGATAAGCACGGATTCGACTTCTCGCCCATCGGCCAGGCAACACACCAATTTGCGCGTGGTGCCGACTCCGGCGTCGTGGGTCGAACGTTCGGCAACGACATCCGGCAAGGCGCTCGACGCTGCTCCTGACGCTGATGTGACTGCCTCGGTCACTCGCGCTAGTGCGCCAGTGCTGCCTCGCTCAGCTTCATGCCACATCGGTTCTTGCGCTGGATCGCAAACACCCGTGGCCATCAGCTGGCGATAAAGCGCACGATGAAAACGTGGATGAAAACCGACTTTTTTCGCTAAGTATGCACTGAATTCGGCAAAGGTCAGGCCGATCAATTCCTGAGGACTCAGCGTAGTGGCGACCGTTTCCATGGGCGCGGGAACATACAGCGTCACTACGCCGGGGAATCGCCAAGTGATCGCCGATTTGTCGTTACCCCGCGCGTAAACTCCGCAGCCAGTTCGCTAAGCTGGGATTAATTCCGCGCTCATCTGCGTGTTTTCGTACCGCTAGATCACCACCAGCAGCGACGATCGCGGCGCTGCCGCTGGCGACACTCGAATAGCCAACAATCACTGGCCGTGAGCGGACCTCGGCCTGACGCAGATCTTTGGTAATGTGATCACCGCGCTCACCGACGAGAAAAAAATCCATCAGCACCGCGTCTGGAGCAACTCCGCCCTCGGCTTCAATGGCGGCGAAGGCCTGCACGGCCTCAGCACCAGAATAAAAACCTGCAAAGCGCACCCACGGCAACAACGCCGCGGTGGCACTGGCCGCTTGGTGGTTGGATTCGCTATCATCGATGAGCCACAAGATAAAATCACGCGCGGCCATGGCCTTCGATAACAGCCAACAGGACCAAGCACAAGATGGACGCTTTTGGGAAACCTCAGGCCACACGTCCGCCGTGATTCCCAAAATCGATACTTCCGATTGTTCGTCTGCGTTCTACAACCCCGCCGTGGTCCCACTCAACCCTTTTACCTACATCCGCCCACGCCACACGGCGAGAGGCACTTTCGTCCTGACGGGCCGCTTGGTGGTTTCCGGGCTGAACGCTGCCGGTGAACTGGGCCGCTTGTTTATTGACGTCATCCGCGCGCTGTTCAAAAATCCGCAGCGCCGCGACGTCATCGTCACCCAACTTTATCATATTGGTTATTTGAGCCTGCCAGTGGTCATCGTCAGTGGCATGGCTATTGGCTTGGTCATGGGCGTGCAAGGCTACGCGACGTTGATTAAATTTAATGCTGAGGTGATGTCCGGCCCGCTCGTCAATTACGCACTGGTCAGCCAGCTCGCACCGATTTTTACCGCGCTGATGGTTGCTGGTCGGGTTGGTTCCAACATGGCTGCCGAAATCGGCACGATGAAAGTGACTGAGCAGCTCGATGCCCTGCGCGTGATGGGTACTGATCCGGTTGCCTATTTGGTCGCTCCACGATTTCTCGCCTGTGTTCTTTTACTTCCGATATTAACCGCAATCGCGTGTCTGGCCGGAGTCATCTCTGCCAAGATTTTAGTGGTCGACATCTGGGGCGTTGATGGCGGCGCGTATTGGCACCAGACGAAAAATTTTATGCACTCGTGGGATACCTTCGTTGGTTTGAGTAAAACGCTGGTATTTGGCGGCATCGTGTGCTTGGTCGCTTGCCGCTCAGGCTTGATGACCACGGGTGGCGCTACCGGCGTCGGTCAGGCCTGCACTCGGGGCGTGGTTCAAGGCAGCATCTTGTCGATGGTCGCCAATTTTATCATGACGCTGCTATTCAATAAACTGTGGGTTTTGCTGCATCCCGTATGAAACCCGTTAAGAATAAAAAACACCGCATCACGGTGGTTGGTGGCGGCATCATCGGCCTTTCTTGCGCCTGGGCGTTGGTGCGTCGCGGCTGGCAGGTCACCGTTTTGGACGGCGCACCAGAAGCGCGTGAAGCCAGTTGGGCCGCCGCCGGAATGCTGGCGCCACATCACGAAGCGCATGGACCTGGACCACTGTGGCATTTGGGTGTCGACAGCCTTCAGCGCTGGCCGGGATTCGTCGAAGAGCTTGGCATTCACCCGTCAGCCGTTGATCTGCGCCTTGCTGGTGGATTGTTGCCGGTGCTTGATCCGGCGGACGAAGAAGTCGTCATCGAGCGGAGAAAGTTTCTCGAAGCGCATGATATCCCGGTGCGCTGGATCAACGCCAATGATCTGCGCCGCGCTGAACCCGCGCTGTCGCAGACCTGCCGCGCCGCCCTGTTGGTGCCGGGTGGCCAAGTAAATCCACGTTTGATGTGCGCGCGCTTACAAGAAGCCGCCAGCGCGCTGGGCGCGAGCATTCGTTATCACACGCCAGTGATTGCCGTGGAACCGGGCCGCGTGGTATTGGCCAATCACGAGGTTATTGCCAGCGACGAAGTCGTACTCGCCAGCGGCGCATGGACTCCGCAGTTGGCCGCACTCGCGGGCATTGACCTCCCAGGCGAACCGGTGAAGGGCCAGATGCTGCGTCTGCGCGCCGCAGATGGCGTGCTCAAACACTTCGTGCATTGCCACCATGCTTACCTGGTCCCACGCAGCGGACTTGGTCTGGTCGTCGGCGCCACCATGGTCACCAATGGCTTCGACCGCAGCAACGATCCCGCCGCCATCGAACGCTTGGCCGCCGGAGCCCGCCGCCTGATTCCAGCCCTGGCCGACGCGCCCATTATTGAACATTGGACCGGCCTTCGTCCTCGTATTGCCCAGGGGCTGCCCGTCATCGCCCAGGTCCGTCCAGGTCTGATCATTGCCACCGGCCATTTCCGTAATGGCGTGCTGCTGGCCCCCATCACCGCCGAAGTGGTTCGTTGTCTTGCTGAAAAACAACCAGTTCCCCACGATTTAGCGCCATTTTCCTGTCCAAGTCCCTCGATTCTTTGACTCTCGACCACCGACCACCGGCCACGGACCTCGGCGTCGCAACACGATCCCGTGGCCCGTAGCCGGTAACCTGTAGTCCCCTGCATTATCGCTTTGACGAAGCTCTCGCTGCGTGCGGATGCCCCACGATCACAATTTGCTCATCGGCTCATCATAGGTTAGACTGTGCACGAGACCCTCGCAGTAAGGCTGAGTCCATGGCTGATATTTTGATCGTCGAAGACAACCCAGTGAACCAGAAACTGATCGCGTTTCTGCTCGCCCGCGCCGGCTATTCGTACGAGGTCGCCGAGAACGGCGTCGACGCCCTGCAACGCATAGAACGCAACGCCTTCAAGTTGGTGCTGATGGACATGATGATGCCCGTAATGAATGGCTACGACGCCACCAAAGCCATCCGTGCCAACCCAAAAACCAAGCATTTACCAGTGATTGCCCTCACCGCCAACGCCATGAAAGGCGAAGACGAAAAATGCCGCGCCGCCGGATGCAGCGACTATTTAGCCAAACCATATTCGAAAGATCAGATCTTAAACGCCATCTCAATGTTGCTAAAGAAGAGCCTGCAGACTGAGGCGGAATCGGTTTAGTTATTCGATGTCTGATGTCTGATGTCCGCTGATAGCCCCAATGAGGGCGGTTGAATGTAGCCCAGGGCAACGCCCTGCTCATTACCCACAAGCGCGACCATATTCGCGCTCCCAACGTTGTGAGTAGAGAACAGGTCTGCGGCATGAGTCTCTCTTAGCGGTCGCCCTGATCGTCGTTTGCAAAAGCCCCCAAAGGGGGCGACGTAAGGCCAGCCCGGCGCTTCAGCGCCGGGAACCAACGGAAAAATGCATCAAAAGCCCCCAAAGGGGGCGACGCTTCGCCGAACGTGAAATGTCCTCCCACTCAAACTCCTCGCGCCTCATTTCGCTCGCCGCCCAATTCCCCATCCAGATGAAGCATGCCTTTGAAAAGGAAGTGATTCTGCGTCGCCCCCGTCGGGCAATGGCGTTGCGTTAGTAAAAACGCCATGAATTACCGTGTTTATCTGCAATTTAGCACTTGACATTCAGCTCAGAAAAAATTTTCGGGGCTTATGGCTATTCCCCGTTCCTTTCC
>JANMYZ010000065.1:0-17345 GCA_031382605.1 Planctomycetota bacterium
AAAAAACGCAGTTGGAATAAAACTTCCACCGCGAAGACGCAAAGACGCTAAGGAAAAACAAGAGTTTGAACAAAATGCGTATGATTTGTGTCTTCACCAAACGGGTGAATCTTGGCTTTGCTGTAAGTCCTTTGCGCTCTTAGCGTCTTTGCGAGAAAAGCTCTCTCTACTGCGTTTTTTAGGCTAAACCAATATCACACGACCAACCAACCGTCACTTGCCTTCAGCAGGAAACGTTCGCAACCAGCAGGATTTCTTCGCGAAATGCTTAGCGACAATGAGGGGTCGACACAGAATTGGGGCGGTGTCGAGTGTCGGACTGGTTGGTGCTGAACGCCACTCGAACTCGTAACTCGATCAAAAAACAGAATCGCGAGTGCTCCCAAGTGCACATCATACTATTCAGTCCGAAGGTACCAACAGTAGCCGTCAGGGTGGGCAAGATGAACCGCAGCGCGGATTGGCGCTGAAAGTTCCTCGGCATAATAAAACGACCTTGATGATCGGTAGTCTGCATGAACGCAGGCCAATGTTCGTTAGCGCAAGCTAGCGCTTTTAATGTCCGATGTGATCAGGGCAAATCATGGCACCGAAAAAATCTGGTGGGATGAGTCTTTCAAGAGCACCGGCTTCAAGCACGGCGCTGGCTTTCAAGATGGCATCCGCGCCAAGGGCTTTGAGTGAAAATTGCCAGGTGAATTTCAACCCGCCTTCTGGTCGAGCGGTGGGGTTGCCTTCCCGCAGCAAGCGGAACAAGCCCCACGGAAAGCTGGTGTAATCCAAAGGCATTTGTTGGTCGCTAACGCTGACAATGGTGAGCTTGGCTCCTACCGCCGTGGCTTCATTCCAGGTGAAACTCCCCCGGCGATCTGGCCGATCATAGAGCCCGAAGGTTTCCTCGCCGTTGGTCAGCGTGACGTTCTTAACGCCGCTGCCTTGCGCCAACGTGATGGTGAATGGAGCGGCGATGGCCGTGACGTCATTGGGATACAGCGCTGCACGCACTTCGCGTGCGCGTTCGACTAAGCGTTCATATTCTCGGTTCACTGGTAGCAGATCACGACCTGCGATTTTCAGTGGTCGCAGTTTTTCGATTTCGGCGACCGCCACCGTTATCAAACCAGTTTTGGGATTAAAGAGTCGGCTAAAACTTGCCAGGGTCACATCTTTCTTGGCCGTGCGGTCGAAGGGGAAACGACCTGCCAACAGTTCTGCGAAAGGCTTGGAAACTCGTTCGTGCCAAGTGGCATCTTGTTCGGCAGTGACTTCGGCGCTCAGCGCACGATGGATTTCGAAGGTGGCATTTTCGAAGGTCTGCATCAATGCGGCGCGGCGCTCAGCCGATTCCACCGCTTTGAAACAAGTGCCGATCTGAGCCCAGGAATTTTCGTAAGCAGTTTGCAGTGCAATCAAACGTCCAACGTCGGTCGAACGACGTCCAGAATCGGTGGAGGTGGCGAATTTATCGACCGCTTCACTAAACGTACCCAGAGCCGTGAGCGCATCTTCTAGCCATTTCATGTCCGATTCGCTGGGCGCAGTGGCCAGATCGGTCGCGCTGTAACGCACCGTCAGACCCTGGAAGACGCCCTTCACTAGTTCGCGATAGGGAGACTGCGGACCAGTCAACGTTCTAAGATTTGCTGAGGCTTCACGTAAATCGTTGGCCCGCGCTGGGCGCATGCCGGTCATGAAGCGCAGCCAATGACGCGACAGATCCGTGGCGTAACGGGTGCGTAAGCGTTCGCGGATTTCCTCGCGTGGTTTGGAGATTTTGATTTCCTGAAATTGCTGGAAGAGCCCTTCACTTTTTTCGGCAATAGAGCCGGCCATGGTTTCTTCCCAGCCACGCTGACTAAACAGCATGGGGAAACTATAATCGGCAACCAAGAGCGAACGATTTGCTCCCGGAAGCACGCTGTCGCGATCGATCTTAGCGACCGACGATTGCAGCGTGGAGATAATGTCTTCGTAGCTCTGCGGTATCCATAATGCTTCGCGAAGTTCAAAGTCGATGCGTTGTTTGAGCGACGCATCCAGATTGATCTTCCAGCCACTCGCGTCGCTATCTGATTGGCGTGCGGCGAAATGGCTGAGCTGATTATAGGCGGCCGTTTCATTGACGGGGTCAAGATTGCCATCTTTGTCACGTATGCCGATCAACCAACGCTGGTCATCGCGCAGCACGCGCTCCAGCAGTTCACGATTGGTCGGCACCACATCGGCGAGCATCAAATAGGAGCGATAGAGATCGTTGAGCTTGTCGTAGGTTTGCAGGTTTTTCCCCTCAGCAGTGCGCAATTTTTCAAGTTCGCTGCGCAGAAGCTCGCCCGCCGGAGTCAGAAACCAACGTTTGAGTTGCGCGTGGTATAACTGATCGGCCTGCGTTCGTATGCGTTTGACGCCGCCAGCCGAATGGTGGTCCATGCGTTCAAGCACGGCGCGTAAATCATCAAGCGCGGCGAGGTTTTCTTTCAGCGCAGTTGGCTTGTTACGGGTGACTTCCATCATCGTGCGGCTAGCCGTAATCGTTTGGTCGATCAGATGGCTGCCGTTGAGGTACCACGACCCCAGCGCGATGAAAAATATCAGCAGAGCGGCCGCCGAGGCGACGAGAGAGGCCAAGCGTGAAATGGTGCGGGCACGACGGACGGCACCAGAAACCTGGGTCAAGCGTTGGTCGCCGATCATCACCTTGGTCAGCAGGTCTTTGATAAACAAACCCTGGCATTGTTCGCCGGTTGGCGCGGCCGCCTGTGGCGCATGCGCCTGAATGAAAATACTGGCTTCCAAATCAATTTTGGGCGCAGCCGCAGCGGCCGCGGCAATGGCAGCCGCTGGAGTAATGGCCACGGTGGCACGCTGAGCTTGCTGGGCACTGGTGAAGTAAAAACCACGCAGGGCTGGCAACACTTGTTGTGGACTTGGGCGCAGCAAGGCGGCGAGAAAATCACCCATCCATTTTTGCACGGAGCTGAATTGCTGAGGAAACTGGATGACTTTGTATTGCTGATCAGCGCCTAATTCACCGGTGAGCGCTCCCAGTCGGCGATTGCGTAACCCAGGCAGTAAGGCCGCTGTTTCGCGTTGAAATACCGTGCGGATGTCGCCCATGATCCCTGGCTGCCAAGGCAATGTATGGCCCAGCACCTGTTCGCGCCCTGCTGGTGGCATGGCGGCGAAGAAATCTTTGAAGCCGCCAATCAAATCGCATTTGGTGAACACCACGTAAATCGGGATATCAAGATGTAAGGCGCGGCTGAGTTCGCTGAGTCGATCGCGGATCTGTTGCGCGGCGGCATTCACGCCCGCATCGTCTTTCTTGAGCAGATCAGGCACGCTGACCGAAACCACGACGCCGTTCAAGGCGAGCTCTGGGCGAACTTGCGAAACCAAATTAAGCAATGCGTGCCATTCGGCCTGTGAACTGGTGTCCGAGGTGTAACGCCCGCAGGTATCAAGGAACATCGCTTCTTCGGTGAACCACCAATCGCAGTTACGCGTTGGCGCACCGGCGCGCGTCGAACCGGCGCCGAACGACGCGAAGGTCAGACCCGATTCCGCGAGCATGGTGGTTTTTCCGGCGCCCGGTGCGCCGATCACCAAATACCACGGCAAAACATTGAGCGCTGCCGGACGCGTCGAGCGCAGTGCGCCCAGGGATTTTTGAAATTGATCGTTCATTTCCGCCAGCCCACTGGAGGAACGCATCATAGTTTTTGATAACGATGCCTGAGCTTGACGCGTTGCGCGTTTCTGCTTCATCAGCGCCACGACGCTGAGCGCGATTCCAACCACGGCAATCACCGCAGTGATCACGATGCGCATGGTGCTGCTCAGGGTTATGCCAAGCGCAGCCGATGACCACGTCGCGATGATGAGCGCTACGGCTACCGATGAAATAATGACGAGCAGCCGCATTAGGGCACCGTTCCGCTAAGAGTGGTGGTAGCAGGGAAATCATCGGCCCGGCCGAGCAACAACAGCGACAGCAATAACCAGATTAATAATAACGCCACCGCGACGGCGGCGGGTGGTGCCCAGGCTGGTGCGCGTAACCACCATTTGGTGCCGCCAGTACCGCTGGCCGCCGGTTGTTGCCAATGGGGCGACAAACTGACGCTCGCGCCTTGACGACTCTCGGTGATCTCACGCGCTAAACGGTCGATCAAAATGCGACGTTGTTCTTCGCCGCGCTTATCGCCGTACTTGCCGGTGAAACCCAGGACTAGGCAGAGGTAATAAACTTCTGAGACATCAAAGCGACCCGGATCAGTGGAATTGCGCACCTGATCCAGCTTGACGTAAAATTCTTCACCGGCGTTGAAGTCATCGAAGTGGGTCATTTGCAGTGGCTTTTCCATCCACGCATCTTTGAGCGTCAATTCGCTGGTCAGCACTTTTTGATCGACGAAGGCGACCAAGGCGTATTTGCCCAAGCGAACATTAGCCAGTGGCACATTCAATCGCGTGGCGGCAGATTCGAACTCCTTCAATGCATCATCGAAACGAGCGGCCAACGTCGGCGCATCCGCATCGCCAGCTTCGCGAGTCAAATGTAAGGCGAGCTTGAAGACTGGTCCGACCAAGTCGGCAAGGCCACCGCCCAGTGAAATGTTCGGGCTATTCATGATCACGGCTCTCCAAAGTGGTGCTGAATTCAAGCTTGCGGCGGGCGCCGTTGGAATGGCTTATGAGGCTTGTTTGCTCGCCTGTTTTTTCGATTTCTTCTTCGCCTCTGCGGCTCTGCGCCCTCATGTTCAATCCTGCATTTTCAGGTAACGCCTTCAGCATCATCTCGCACATGATCATTCGTCCTTAACCGCCATACATTCGAGTTTGAGATCGGTGAATTCAGGCGGCAGAAAGATGCCAATCGTTCGCGTATCAGCGACGCCAGTCCAGTGTTCGCCTTCGCGGCTGAGTTCGAAGTACGAACAACCAGGCTGAGCAGGAATTTCTCCCGGCGGCACCGAAAGATAGGTGATCGATAGACCGCGCATGGCCTGCGCAATCAGCGCGGGCAAACGTCCGCCTGAGGCGACCTTGGCCTTGATCGGCAATTCTTTCATCACTCGTTCAGCCGGCAGACCGCATTGCACTGAAAAATAAACGCGATGACCGTCGAGCACTGCTTCGGGAATGCGACCCGTATGCACGCGTTCGCTGGTGCGCGACAAAGGCACCGGCACGTAACGCAGGGTGATGCTGGTTTCCAGCAACGAGCGCAGGCGTTCATCTAATTTAGCGAAGCAACCCGCAAGATCGTGATGATCATAGGTCGGCAGATCGCGCAGATAGCCATCGGCCGAGAACGTCGCCAATTGTCCCGCTAAACGGGCCAATTCAGTGAACAACGTTTCGGGATGCGTGCGCCCAGCGGCCAGATGCGTGAGCACCGGCAAGGCACCGTTGAGCGTATGGAGCATGAGAAAATTGGCCGATTCGCTGACGGAAAACTCAACCTTGCCTTGCGTGCGTTGGCGACGGTTGTGGCCAAGTTCTTGCGCCCGTGACGAGACGATTTCTAAGGTCCGCTTCAGTATCCGAGCCAGTACCGGCGAGGCCTCGACGGTCAGGCACGGTGGCACGAGCTTTTCTGACAAGATCAGCTTGCCCGAAGGTCCACGCTCAATGACGCCGATGGGCAAGGCGCTGAATCCGTCCAGCGATTCCTCGCTCGTGATGAACACTAAATGACGGGCGGCGACTTGAATTTCTTGACGTTCACCTTCGCCGCTGTCGTCGACCACGGACTGGTCCTGCGAGCGAAAGCGCAACATCCGTCCATCACGTCGACCATCAGCACTGCTGTTGGCTTCGCCCGGTCGTTCTAAGGCGACGGCTAAATACACCACCAACCGTTCTTGGTTTGGTGCTAAAGTTAGTGGTCGTGCAGCAGGCGCGCTGTCACCAGCAGGGATGTCGAAGGGTAAACCATCAGGCAGAATACCAGTGGCTTCGAGCAGTTTGATTTGTTGATTGGCGAGCGCCTCTCCATCCAACGTCAAACGAGAAAAGCCCGAAGGATGCCGCTGAATCAGCATTAACTGCGTCGCTAAGCGGGCATCCAAATGTCGATCGGCCTGCTGGAAATGTTGCGGTAACAGCAACATGCCTTCGTGCCACAGCACGCGCTGAGTACGACTCATTCCGTGGCCTTGCTGGCGGGTTTGCTGTCGCCGTCCTTGGTGGTGTCGGCGGCGGCTTTTTTATCGGAAGAAAGCGCGATGCCGTACCCGCTGAATTCGATCACTGGTTTTTCCGCTTCTTCTAATTCCAGCACCAGCGTCCGCGCATCGCGCGCATCGGTTTTGGCATACAGCGCCATCACACCAATAAAGCGCGTGCCCGTGGCCAGTTCGCCGAGCGCCACCTTGGTCGGTTGATCGGTGGGATTACCTGGCAGCACGCTGACGACCTTGGGCGGAGCAAGGCGATCTTGGCCCAACACTTTCTCGTCCTCGGTCCAGAGCTTTTCAAAGGTCGCTCTTTTAAAGGCAGCGGCATCTTTGAGTTGATAGAAACGGACGTCGACCGGGGTTGATTCTCCGGTGTCGTTGAGGTTGAGCGGTACCAGTCCACGCACCTGCATGGTCGCCGTCTGGGAGCACCCAGCGAGGATGGCGAACGCCACGCCAGCGCTCAAGCAGGTGATAGAACGGCGCAAGAAAGAGGCGATAGCCAAGGGAAACCTCGAATTTTGACGGTTGATCTGAGATCGGAGACAGCTGAAAAGCGTCGGCAGTACAGCGAAACAGGCAGATGGTTCAAGGGTTATTGATCGGCTTCGCTTGGGGCCCACAACACGGTGCGCTTTGTCCCAGCGAGACGACAGCGTGCGGGAAGATGGAATGAAGAACGCATGTTCCCTCGCGCAGGGGTGTGGTGGGCTCCTGAATGAAGACCAACGGGAACGAGCGGCCCTGCTTGACCCACCCGCGTCCCGATCTATTAAGCGTCCTCGGTTTCCTCCCCAGCGCGGGTTTCCTTCAAAGTTTCGTCAAAGTTCCTTCAAAGAAGAAAGTGGTTGGTCCCATGGCTGATGCATCCAAGCGGGCTTACCAACTGCACAGTGGCGCGGTGGACGATGGCCTTTTGCAGGTCGCCGGTTTTCATGGCGTCGAACGCATATCGACGCCCTATCAAATCGATCTGGAATTAGTCTCGTCGAAAGCCGACCTTGATGGCGAGTCCATTTTGGCGGCGGATGTGTGGTTGGGGATCAAGCAGCCAACGGTGTTGGTGTCGGGTAAGCGCGGTGTACAATTACTGCAAATTCACGGTGTTTTAGCGAGCTTTGAACAATTGGCCCGCGCCGATGAAGGCGTCCATTACCGCGCTGTTTTGGTGCCACGTTTATGGCGACTCTCGTTGACCAGCCAGAGTCGCATCTTTCAGGACCAGACGGTGGTCGAGATCGTCAAACAAGTTTTGAAGGATCACGCTTTCGAGGCTGAGGACTACGATTTCCGCACTTCCAATCGCACGTATCCCAAACGTGAATACGTCGTGCAGTACCAGGAAAACGATTTGGCTTTCATCAGTCGTTTGTTGGAACATGACGGTATTTTCTACCATTTTGAGCACAGTGAAAAACGCACGACGCTGGTGTTCGGTGATCAGGCAGAAGCCTGCACCAAAGTCGCTGGCGCAGCGAGTTTTGTCTACCGCAGCAAGACTACTGGTGCTCAGGCGATGAATGCCATCGGCGAAGAATCGATTGTCGCGCTGTCGATCAAGCAGCGACCGGTCACCGGCCAGGTGATCCTGGGCGATTACAATTATCGCTCCCCTGACGCGCCGATGTATCCGACCGCAGAAGTGACCTCGCCAGCGGCGTTCGGACATCAGTACGAATATGGCGATCACTTCAAAGACGAGGATGAAGGCAAAGCCTTGGCAGCTATTCGCTCCGAGGAAATCTCCTGCCGCAAACGGCAATTCCACGGGGCCAGCGATGCTCGTGGGTTTCGTGCTGGCGGAGTCTTCACCCTGGTTGAGCACTATCGTGGCGACGTCAACATCGACCATCTGATTACCGAAGTCACCTATCACGGAGCGCAAGATTTTGTGACCGGCGATGAGGATGTTCATCCGGCAGCGACGTATGCGAATACCTTCATCACCATTCCGGCCAGCGTGGTGTTCCGCCCACCACGGGTCACCCCCAAGCCAGTGGTGGCGGGCACGGTCATCGCCAAAGTTGATGCCGCTGGCGACGGCCAATACGCCGAACTTGACGATGATGGCCGTTACAAGCTCAAGTTTACTTTCGACCGCAGTGATCTCAAAGACGGTAAAGCATCGCGTTTTGTGCGCATGGCCCAGCCTTATGCCGGTGACGACATGGGCATGCACTTCCCGCTGCACAAAGGCACCGAAGTCATCGTCACCCACGTGAATGGTGACCCGGATCGTCCGGTGATCGCATCGTCGGTGACCAATCCGCAAACCGGCAGCAAGATCACCGGTTCGAATCAAAGTCAGAGCATGATTCGCAGCGGCGGTGGCAACTCCATCATGATGGAAGACACCAAAGGCGCTGAGGGATTAAACGTCAACGCGACGTTCGATCACTCGATGAACGTTGGTAATAATAGTGCCATTACGGTCGCTACCAATGAAACGCACGAGGTTGGCGCCGATCGCACGGTGACGGTCAAAGGTAACGAAAGCAAAACGGTCAATGGCAACCAGACGAAACAAGTCGACGGCAATTTGGACGCAACCATCACCGGAAACCGCAGCGCGACGGTAACGGGTGACGCGAAGGAAAGTGTCACGGGCAATCGTACCTCCACCATCACCGGCAACGAAGACACCAGCGCCACCGGCAGTATGAATGTGAAAGCCACTGGAAAAATGGGTGTGCGGTCAGACGCCGACCTCAGCCAAAGTGCGCCGACCATTTCTATCAGCGGTGATACCACCGTCACCATTTCGGTAGGCGGTAGCTCGATCACCATCGACGCCAGCGGTATCACCATCGACGCGCCAAAGATCACCATCAAAGGCGGCGCCACGGTCGAACTCGGCGCACCGTCGATCAAAGTTGCTGCTGATGCGAAATGTGAAATTGGTGGAGCGTTGGTCGATGTCACGGCCAGCGGTCCACTATCTATGACCGGTGCGATCATCAAGAATAACGGCTAAGGAACTGACCATGGAAACCATCGCTTTAGGCGAACATTTCTTGCACATCGAACCAGCGGCCGATGGCCATCACCTGCGTTTGATTGGCCCGAGCGGCGGACAGAGCTTAGAGATCATCGTCACCGAGCAGGGGCCGGTGCTGCGACTGGGTTCAGGATTGCGCATTGAACTGGCGGGGGCGCTGAGCGTCGACGCTGAGCGGGTTGAGTTGCACGGACGCAAAGGTGTCACCATCACCAGTGGTGGCGAGGTCACCATCGAAGCGTCGACACACCTGAACGCCAGGGCTGACCTCGGCGACGTGCGAGTGAAAGCCAACGATGATCTGCGACTCGACGGCGAGCGCATCCTGATGAATTGCTGAGCTGTTGGCGCGATGGATATCAACGACCAAGCTGGATTTCCGCATCGGCTCTACCGTGGCGTCATTGACGAGCAGCGGCTGTTCGGCTCGTTGGTGATTAAAACGTCTTGGACCGTCATTGATGGACAGATCACTCTCGATCCCGTACAGGACTGGGCGATACTCGATGCGCCAAAACCGACCCCCGACGGCATCGTGGCATCGGACCAATGCTTTTTCAAAGCCGGCGCCGATGTCATGTTGCTTGGCCAAGCGGCATCAGCAAATCCGGTCGAGCACATGTCGGTGAGCATCGCTATCGGTGAACTTTTTAACGCCAGTATTCACGTGGTTGGTCGGCGACTGTGGCGCAAGCGTCTGCTCCGTGGATTGGAAATGTCGCCGCCAGAAAAATTCACCACCATGCCACTGACCCTCCGCCACGCATTTGGTGGCAAAGTGGTGTGGGATGAATTGCCGATTCCTTATCCCGATAATCCTGAGGGCATGGGCTACTACCATGATGTTGCTGGTGCCGATGGTCAGCCGTTGCCAAATCTTGAAGATCCCGCGCATCTGATTGCTCATTGGGATGATCGTCCCGAACCGGTAGGCCTTGGTCTGCGGCCAATGGCGTTCGGACCACATCTGCGCCGTGCGATTGCTTTCGACGATAAAGGAATCTTAAGCACTCTTGACCCGATGTTTTTCAATTCAGCTTTTCCTGCCTGCATCGCGCGCGATGCCACTGCTGGACAAGCCGTGCGCGTCGCTGGCGCACTGCCGGGAAGTGCATGGATTTTCACTCTACCTGCTTGTCCGCTGCGTGCTGAAATCACTGTGGGCAACGCGACGCATGCCCTGGGGATGCGTTACGATCAGATCTGGTTAGAGCCGGAGACGGGCAAAGTGCGCATCGCTTGGCGCTCTCCTTTTCGCTACCATTTGCGTGCGCTTGAACGTCGTTTGGTAAAACTGGAGCGTGTCGCGTGAAACATGGCGTGCTCAAAAACATCCATCCCATGATTGGGCTCGATTTTCACATTCCGTGGGTTCCAGGAACGCCTGCGCCGGCACCAAGCCCGGTGCCGTACAATACCTTTGCGATGATGAGCGGCTTGCTCATCACCTCGAAATATACCGTCACGACGTTCACCGAATATTTCGGCGCGACGATGTTGCAGGGCACCGACATTGGACCTGGCATCCCGCATCTCGGGCCGCCCAGTTTGACGTTGCCGTTCGATTTACTTGGCAGCTCAAGTAAGTCGTATTTTGCCGTTTCGAAAGTGAAGGCTGAGGGCAAGCCGGTGGTTGCTTCGCTGGATATGGTGATGAACCCCAACCTGAATTGCGGCACGCCGATGCCATCACCACTTGGTATCGTGTTGGCAATGACCACGCATCGCGTCGACATGAGTTGGGCCGACATCATGGGCGGATTAGCCACCATGGCTTGCGACTTTGTCATTCAAACAGTGCTCAACTGGGTGGGTGGCAAGATTGGCGACCGGATTGCTGGCGCGCTGCGCGGACCGGTGATGCGTGCAGCATTTCAGAGCGCGTTGTTTCGCGGTTTAATGGGTGAGGGGAGCGAAGCTGCCGCGCGATATGCTGCGCATGAGGCTGCTGCGCTTGCTGCTCGACGAATGTCACGGGTAGTTGGTTACACCGTCAGTTTCTTTATGGGCGGACCAATGGGCGCCGATTTCGCAACCGTGCCGGTGATCGGTTGGACTCCGGGCGGTGCTGGCGCCAATCGCGCGACGACCGGTCAAGCCGACGGTGAGGGCACCGGTGGTGTTGCCGGCGGGGGTCGTGCTTTGGGAGCTTACATGGATAATGCGGGAGTGCCGAGTCTCTAATGAATGATCAGCAAAACGATTCCAGTGTTCGACAAATATCCGGCAAAGGGCCGGATGGCATGCCGATTTTGAGCGTGTTGGCGCGCCGAACTTACACCATCAATCAGCGCGGTGCTCTCGAACCAGTAGGTGAAGCGACACCGTTGGTGGTCGACGCAGTTCCAGATCCGGCGAACCTCGATTTTTTGGCGGCGGACTCAGATCTGTGGCCTTACAAACCACAGACTGACGTGGTGGTGCTTGGCCATGCGTATGGTGATGAACCAACTTTTCAGGCGACCATCAGCGTTGGTGCACAGCGCGCCTCGTTGCAGATTTGTGGCGAACGGCGAGCCGGATTGCTGAGCAATGGCCGGGTTGAATTCACCGCGCCACTGCCGCTCACAGATGGTCGCTTGGCTTTATCGCCGACGTTTGCGTATGGTGGTCATGATCTGGCAAGTGAAGCCGAACTCGGCAATCCGCTGGAGCCATTTCGCGGCGAATTTGTTGCCGACATCGACCCGACGCTGCTCAGTCTGTTTCGCTATCCGCGCAACCCGTGGGGTCGTGGTTACGTCGTGCGCGGTACGAAAGCAGCGGTCGAAAGCGCATTTTTGCCGCAGATCGAAGATCCGCAGGATCTTCTTACACCAATGCGTTTGCTCGCCGAACGACCTGCACGCTGGCCCGTCATGCCGCTGCCGGTGGGCTGTGGTTGGTTGCCATATGGTGCATTCGTCCGCCTTGCTTGTTTGCGTTTGGTGCCGAATGGCGAGCGTCCGGAAAAGCCCTTAGCTGAAATCGTCAATGGCTGGCTGCCGCCAAACATCCTTGATCATTCCATGCCGACGGCTGAAGACGCTTTTCGTCTGTCGCAGGGCGCGTGGCCAGCGCTGCGTTGTGGTCCGCTCAGCGGCGGCGAAACCGTTATGTTGGAACGTCTCCATCCACATTTTGGACGTTTAAATCTCACGCTCCCCAAACGACCAGATCTGCGCATCGATGGCCGTAATCAGGGCAAAGTGATCGCCACCAAACCCGTGCTGCATACCCTGCTCATCGAACCCGATCTTGATCGCGTCACGCTGGTATGGCGCGGAAGCGAAAGAGCCAAACGACCATATACGGACGACGAACTGCAACGCATGCCGTTCGTTGCGCGCTTCACCTAAAAGAAAATCAGGCAGGGCGAGCTGGACTGCGTCTCGCAAACCCTCACCGGTCGCATCCGCGTTTTCTCGATCGGATGGTGAGCTAAAAAAAACGCATTGAAGAGCCATTTCACCGCAAAGGTTTATTTACTGGGCGATCATGGTGATGTGCACGGCGTAATCAGGGTGCGGTTTGCCGCCGAGTCGGGCGCCGTGGCCGAGCTTGAGATTGCCACCTGGTTGCATGCGAGTGGCGGGCAGGTGTTCACCGGTGATGCGCAGAGTGACAACGCAGTCGAGGCGTTCGGAGTTGAGGCGATCGATCAGCGAGCGCAGTTCGTGATGGCGTTTTCCGCCTGGAATCAGCGCGTTGAAGTCGGCAGCGGGCAGTGGGCCAATGGTCAAGCCGAAGGCGGTGGTGCGATTGCGGATGCTGCGGCCAGCGATGGTGTCGCGGCCAAGGCGGCCGCCGCGTCCGAGAAACGTCTGCGCTTCGTTGGGTAAGGTGGTCCAACGGGCTAGGCATGGTTCGGCGTGCGTTCGAGCTCCGCCGACCCACGCTGAAACGACGGCGGCCATAGTTTCGGCGGCAACTCCGGTGCGTCCGATCAATCCGGCGAAGGCCAGTAAACGTTGACCGGGCAAAGCGTGATCGTCGGCTTCTAGGCCAGTGATTTGCAGCATGCGCTGAAGAAATCGTTGACCTTCCGAACCACCGTTGGCGGGATGATATTTATGGTGTCCGCGCACCATTAAAGACACCATGCGATGATGAATCAGATCAAGAAAGCCGCGCGCAAGATGTTGATTATCGTGATGCAGCAAACGTTCGGTGAGATACGAGCCGAGCGGCGATGCTGGACCAAAAAGTCCGATGAAACTTTGCGTCAGGATCACGCGTGGTATGCCGTCGACGTTGGACTCGGCTTCAATGGCGACGACGTCAGAGGCGGGGAAGCAGAGGCTCAGATGTGCGCAAAAGCGCAGACGCTCGCGGCTGACCGGGCCTTGTTGTCCAACGCGTACGGCGTCTGGAAAAGCAGCTTCGATAGTATTTACCGCAGTAAAAAAATCATAAGCGCCGGGACGGTTGACCAGATCCGTCAGCGTCGCTGGCAGCGTGGCCGCTGTCACCGTCGTCATAGCAGCGTCCGTCCGCCTAAGCGCGGTGGAAAGGAATGCACTTCGCCGTGTCGTGCACCGGTCACGATCAGGTGCGTGAAGCTGTTAAGACTCACCGTGCGAGCGACGAAATGATTGAGTACGAGTGCGAAAAGCCACGTTTCACCCTGCGTGCCGAAATGTTCTTCGCTGACGGTCAGGGCCATACTTTGCCCGCGCATCAGCGCGCCACCAAGCATGCGGGTGGTTGGTTTTATCGAAACTGACACCAAGCCATCAAGCATTCGGCGCATGGCTTGCGCGGCCTGATGATCGTGGCGCGCGCGTAAATAATACAGTTCAAGCGTGCGGCGTAAGGTCGGCAGATCGGCGAGCGAAAGATGAGTGAGCGCAAGATGGGACAGAAAGCGCCATGGCAGATCGCCTTCGATGGGCGCAGGAATACTCGCTGCTGGTCGAGTCAGATTGCGAAAACGCGCAACCATGGGCGTCTGCGGTGCAGCCGTGGCGATGTCACCGGGCAGCAATTGTTCGGGCAGATGACGATTGGTGCACGACAGCGTTATCGACAACGTTTCCCCAGGAATTGCTGGGCCAGCAATGCTCAGAAACAGATCATGACCGCGACCGAGCAATGCTGGTCGTCGACGTTCGATATAGCATGGATCGCCTTCCGCTTCGGCCCGCGTCAGGTCAAGGTAGCGATGAAATGGGCGTGATTGCGGACGCCCACGTAAGGTGCCAACCACGTTGCGGACACTACCGATTTCGAAGTGATCGGGCGTGCTGCCAGCGGGACGGACCAAATACTCACTGCGCTCGGCGGTCAGCTTGATCGGATCCGCATCATGGTTGAAGCGATTGATCGCCGGCGTGCAATTGAGTTGGATATTCGATTCCGTCAGCGGAGGCATCGCCTCGGGCAATTGAGCGATCGACACGGTGACATCGAAATGACGGGTGCCGTCTTTCAATGGCAGACGATCAAGCCCGACCAGATCGACATACATGAATTTCGCGGGAAAAGCGAAGTACTCCGCCAATAAACGATAGGGACCGGCTGAAGGCGGCGCATCCGGATCAAGCGCTTCGTCATCCGCGAATCCGCCTGGGGTTGGCAGCGGCAGCGTCACGCTGACATCGCCGATTTTGGCGACCACCTGCTGAGCATAGCGACACAGACAGAGATGGAGCGCGCGCGTGACCAGGGCATCGCCGGATAAATGCAGACGCAAACGTGACAGTCCCAGTTTGCTGATGGCTGCTGGTTCAAGGAAGGCAAAGCGAATAGTCAAACGAGCTGGTTCGCTATGGGTGATTTCAATCGCCTCCACTTTCAGCGGCACCAAATCCACGGTGCTACAGGTTTGGAAACGGCAGCGCGTGCCATCCACCGGTACGGAATCAACGGGTGTGCCGCGTGGAATCGTGTGCCGTTCGCGAACGAATTGCGGCAGCGGTTCAAACTGCAAGGTCGTGAGTGCGGGCAGCGGTTGCAGCAAGTGCGGAAAAAAAGTACCGAGCAGCGCGTGGGTGACTTCGGGCAATTCGTCGTCGAGTTTCTGACGAATGCGTCCGGAAATGAACGCCACGCCTTCAAGCAAACGCTCAACGCTGGGATCTGCTCCGGCTTCAGCAAGCATCGGCGCTGCGTCTGGATGGGCTTTGGCAAATTCGCGCCCAAGGTCACGCAGGTAGAGCAATTCGTCTTGGTAATATTTATTGAACATAATTTTTCGCGCCCAGCAGTCCAGCAGTCCGGTGGTTAGGTGTCGTCATGGAGGTCATGCTCTTGGTCAATACAGGGAGAAATTTTCGCAAGTGGCAAAACAACCAGCCATGAGATTGAACAAATTGAACAAGAGGAACGGAGCAACGAAGGAAGTCAGAAACCCAATGGTATGGTGGCATGACGTTCAAAACAGACGGAGGACATCGTGGCTGTCCTCCGTTCCTCCGTTCCTCTTGTTCAATGTTTTTCTGTATGGTCGTGATCCCACATCGATCGGACAGAAACGGGCGCACTAAGCGCGACGATGAGCCGGAGTTCATCCTTCGACCTTTACTTTTCCGACGTGGTCGACGCCGGTTTCGAACGCGACCATTTGGCGTCGGCCTTCGACGACTAAATTGGCCGAGACCTGGAAGTTCACCGTCAGGTGTTCGTTCTCGACTTGAATATAAGTAACCTTGACGTCGCGCAGGCGTGGCTCGTAGCGCAGAATGGTTTCAGCGATGGCTTTTTGAATATCACTAATGGACGCCGGAAAATTCAGCCGCAGATCGCTGGCAGGCGGAAGTCCTAAGTCAGGTTGCGCTTCTGAGGATCCTTGGCGGGTGCCAAGGATGTCGCGTAAATTGGCCAGCACCGATTGCAGCGTTGCACGCTGATCATTGCCCACCGAACGACTGGGCGCACCAGCGGTCAGCAGCCGTTCAAAAAGTGTGGCACCGATACTCATAGCGCGGGCATGGTGGCGAGGCGTGGCGTGGTGGGCAAGCGCTACAAGGCGACGAGGGCGATGCTAACGCGTGACACGCTCAAGGGCGGCCATTGGCAGGCGGCAGCGCGCGTCGGCGTTAGCCAAAGATCATGATTACTCTTGGCCTTATGAAAAAATAGCGGTTTTATCAGTGTTTTATTTGCCAAATCTCGGTTCTTTCTCCATCTCACCTTCATGCTCGATCTTACCAAGAGCAAAGAATAGAGCATGTGGTGCAGGGTGGGCTTCACTGTGTTGGCTTGTCACAGACGAGCCGCGAATTGGCACTTGCCGTGTCTGAATGGCAGCTCTACAACTCGGGCCGATTCCGCAGCACCCTGCGAGCAACATCATTAGAGAATGATCTTAGCGACAAGATCGCGAACACGGAACACGAGAGGATATTTTGCGGCACATGGTTGTTCATCATCAGTGGATTATGGCGGTTTTCCTGTCGCTCGCCTTGGTTGGGTGTGGACAAAGCCCGTTGGCGCTGCGTGCGGTGGCGCCGGTGAATGTGAACAGCGAAGGGGAATCGTTACCCGTAAAAGTACGGATTTACGCGTTGCGTGATGATGCTCGTTTCCGTTCGGCGCTGTTTAGCGATTTGTGGATGCATGATCGCGATGCGCTCGGTGATGATCGTTTGCAAGATCCCAAGGTGGTGATCATTGCTCCGACGGGGCCAAGTGATTTGCCAAGCGAGATTGACCTTGGTCAATTGCCCGAACATACGCGATTCATCGGTATTTTAGCACTGTATCGTCAGCCGGATGAGCCTGATCGTCGTCGCGTTGTCTTGTCAGTGGATTTGCTGGATGAGCGCATCGTCGAATTGTTCGATAGTTCCATCGTGGTTTATGCGCAGGGCGATCCGTCGCCGGTACGACCTATCCCAGATCCGGCCAAGCCCAGCGCTGAGAAAAAATCAGCGGATAACGCGCAGGCAAAAGACCCAGAAAAGCAGCGGGAAAAGCAGCCGGAAAAGCCAGCGGCCAGTGCGAGCCAGTCTTCGTCCGCTGCTGCGCCAGCCAAGTCTGGTGGCGGCACCATGCCGTAGGGAATTCAGCCGCGATCAACCGATTCAGCACGCCATCAAGCGAACACCGAAAGGGACGGAAGTGGATCTCCAGCAGAAGGTTTTGTGGAACGAGGGACTCTTCCTAACGCCGCATCATTTCCAACAGTGGGATCGCCATTTGGAAGCGGAACTGTGGCATCGTTTGCGTGCCATTCAGCCGCT
>JANMYZ010000089.1:0-2355 GCA_031382605.1 Planctomycetota bacterium
CTTTTCACGATGGCGCCTTGTTCTGCGTATGCAGCCATGCCCATGCACCGACGCCAATCAGTAGCAGCAGGCCGAGATCTTCCGTCGCACGAGTAACACCGCGACCAAGCGCATATCCTGCTGCGCCGCCAACCACGACACCACCGCCGAGCAACAGCAGCGGAATCAGGAAAGGCAACACGCCAAGGCCGTCAAGATTTTCTGCCGCAGGATCAAAACCCTCAGCGCGATTGATGGGAAATACTTTACGGATGACGGGATTCGGAGCTTCCCAGCCTGCTGGCTTATCCGCCATAATCGGATCGAGCGGAATCCATCGGCCTTGGATGTTGGCTTCGAGATAAACGTGACTGAACGCTTTGGGTGAATATCCGATGGTGATAAATCGCGTGGGATGGCCGAGCGCGCCAAGCAGCGCCGCTTCGAGCACGCTGAAATCATCGCAATCGCCTGCTTGATTGACGAACGCGGTGTGCTCTGGCGTCTGGACCGTTTCCTGGCCAACGGGATCGCGTGTGTAGCGAATGTTATTCTGCACCCAGCGATGAACCGCCAAAACCTCTGCCGGATAATTTTTTCCAGCGATGCGTGCATCACGAATGATTGCCAGGGCTAACGCGCGAATGCGCTCAGAACGCGCGCCCCATTCGCCCATCGCCAGCCGCGCCATAATCGCCACGGTTTCAGCGGTGCCGCGTTTACCTCGGCTCAAAGTGGCGCGATGGACCTGGGCAGGTGGCGGTAGGGCGAGCGGCATGCGGTGGATGTTGGCGACATGGAGTCGCCAACAATTGCCACGAATGCCGGGAATGCCGGATCTCAATTCGTTCTCACATCGCTAAATCGTCAATCCTTGATTTCCAATTTCCAATTTGCATATGTCATTTTGTAACGACCTGACAACCATCACGAACGTGTGATGTGACCGGCCATCAACTCTGATGCGAAAAGCCAAAACTCAGGAAATTATCCTGTATAATTACGGAATTATGCTAGATCACTAATTTTACTCTAGAACTAAAAAGGTCAGGACAAATTTCTTCGGGTCCTGATGTGGCACGCCGGAAATCTGAGCCGGGATGCCAGGAAGCGCATTAGGCGTTACCGTAATCGTTTCTGTCGTCATGTTCGGTAATCCAACCTGGAGATCCGGGGCAAGATTCTTGGCAAAACCAAGAGGCGCCCGGGTTTTGATGTAGGAATAGATGTACTTCACATCAATAATGTAGTGGTCAGCCTCTGACTTGATCGTTCCTGAGAAAGAATGGCCCGCTTTACGGGGAGCGGTATTGATGCTAAACTCACCATCTTTACCCTCAAGGAAGAAGTGCACGTCATACAATTGATCCAGCGTAAATTTCCCGTCAAATATGGCCGCTTCACCAACCTTTTCTATCGAACATTCATCTTTTTTTAGAAAGTAAGCAAGGAGCATTCCACTTTGTGCCGCTGAAACATTGCCAACCTTGTGCGATAGTTCGTACACTGACAGAGGGACGGTCAGGCGGTAAAAGGTGAGTTTTGAGACATCTGCGCCCAAAAGGATGGACGAGAAGATGGATAGCGTGAGAAGGAAGACGGCAGGGGCAATACAGGCTACATTAATCACGGTGTTGTTCCTAAGCGATGAAATTGATTAATTATGGGAAGCTGATTACGGCAGGAGCCTCTCTACTTCAACTGGTTGAGTTTTTCTATCAGTAATGGACGGGTACGACAGTCCCACACTCCAGGGTTGCACGAATGTTACCGCGACCGAGGCACGGCCTACAACCAAGTGTGGGCCCGAGATGACATTTTTGACAGTTGCAGACAGTAACCGCGTCGTTTCGACGAAGTTGTCAGTGTTTGCGTCAAGGTCATAATCCGACTCATAGACAGCGCCCCCGCCTTCGGGCGTCGTACCGATGGCATACAAAACATTAAATTGCACGTAAGTTACGCCTGGGCACTTGGAGACCGTGGTTCGGCTTTGTGAATAGACAGTATAAGGAAGATTAAACGGAAGCGGGACAATGTCCGGCCAGGCCAGGGTAAGTACCTTAGCGGTCGCAGTTACATACGGATTTATCAGAATCTTGCCAGTATCCGTTGGCATGTTGAATCGTCCATCGTTAGAGGCCCATTTGACCTTGAGATCATAGGTGCCGGAAACCGTACCCTTCATGAAAATCGTGCAGCTGTCGCTCGTATTATCGACTTCTACCTTGCCCGGTGGTATCGAAAAGGTTCCCCCTTCAGAGGCGTCAATCTGGAGACCGGGAACAGATTCCCATGTGTAGCGTCCTGCGACCGGATGCCCCGCGAATGTCACTGGCCACTGCAGATTTGCAGTTATTGGCTTCACGGCATTGA
>JANMYZ010000010.1:0-1847 GCA_031382605.1 Planctomycetota bacterium
GACATCGGATATTAATTTATTTCGGCAAATAAATCTGATCAAACGTCCCGCCGTCTTCGAAGTGCGTCTTCTGTGCTTTTTGCCAACCACCAAATACCGCATCGATAGTGATCAGTTCAAGCTTGGGGAATTGCTGCTCAACGTTCGGTGCTGCCTGGATTCGGGATTACTCTCGGCCTGACGCTCACCTATCTCAGTCTGCTGGTATTGATTCCGCTCTCCGCTCTGGTCATCAAAACCATGGAGCTTGACTGGGCGACATTCTGGAAGGCGGTGTCGAGCCCGCAGGTGGTGGCATCCTACAAACTCAGCTTCGGCGCCTCGTTTCTGGCGGCGTTAGTGAATCTGGTCTTCGGTCTGTTAGTGGCTTGGGTGCTGGTGCGTTACCGTTTTCCTGGACGGCGGGTGGTTGATGCCCTGGTGGATCTGCCATTCGCTTTGCCGACGGCAGTCGCGGGCATCGCTTTGTGCGCGCTCTATGCACCTAACGGCTGGATCGGTGCGCAATTCAATCACAACGGTTTTATCGGTCAGTTCTTCCCAGGGACGGGTTGGGCAGCGACGCATCTCTACACCCCGGTATCGGCGGAGGGGGGCATCAAAATCGCTTACACGCCGCTGGGAGTGACCATCGCATTGATCTTTATTGGTTTACCATTTGTCGTGCGTACGGTGCAGCCGGTGTTGGAAGATTTGGGTAAAGAAGTCGAAGAAGCGGCTTCCAGTTTGGGCGCTACTCGGTGGCAAATTTTCACCCGCATCATCTTGCCAGAATTGACTCCGGCTTTGTTGACCGGATTCGCGCTTTCTTTTGCTCGTGCCGTCGGCGAATACGGCTCGGTGGTGTTTATTTCTGGTAACATTCCGATGAAAACAGAAATCACGCCGCTGCTCATTATCACTAAGTTGGAACAGTACCAATATGCCGAGGCAACCGCTATCGCGGTGGTCATGTTGGTGGCTTCCTTCACCTTGCTTTTACTGATCAATCTTTTGCAACGCTGGACCTCGCAAAGGGCTGAGCTGTGAGCGCGCATTCTTTGTATCATCACCGCAGTGAGGAAGATTTACCATGAGTTCGCCATCGCCTTCTCGTTCCACGACGGAACCCGCCTGGGTGCGGTGGACGCTGATCACCATCGCCCTGGGATTCCTCGCGCTGTTTCTGGTCCTGCCGTTGGTTGCAGTTTTTGTTGAGGCATTAGCCAAAGGTTTTGGTGCCTATTTTGCATCGTTTAACAACGCCGATGCTTGGCATGCGCTCAAGCTGACCTTGATCGTCACGGTGGTGGCGGTAGTGGCGAACAGTATTTTTGGCCTGCTGGCGGCTTGGGCGTTGACCAAGTTTGAATTTTGGGGCAAGAGCGTCGTGCTGACTCTGATCGACCTACCGTTCGCCGTGTCGCCAGTCATCTCAGGTTTGATCTTCGTCCTCTTGTTCGGCATGCAGGGACTGCTTGGCGAATGGATGATGGAAAACAATTTGCCCCCGATCGTCTTTGCCGTCCCCGGCATCATTCTTGCCACGATGTTTATCACCTTCCCGTTTGTCGCGCGCGAGCTGATCCCGATCATGCAGTCGCAAGGTACCGAAGAAGAAGAGGCCGCGCGCGTATTGGGTGCCAGTGGTTGGAAAACCTTTTGGTACGTCACGCTGCCGAATGTGAAGTGGGGTTTGCTCTATGGAGTAATCCTGTGCAGCGCCCGTGCGATGGGCGAGTTCGGCGCGGTGTCCGTGGTGAGCGGCCACATTCGCGGCCAGACCAATACGCTGCCATTACACATTGAGATCGCTTATAATGAGTATCAGTTTGTCGCCGCTTTTGCTTGCGCTTCGGTTCTCACTT
>JANMYZ010000210.1:0-6811 GCA_031382605.1 Planctomycetota bacterium
CTGAGCGCCAATCCTGGGCGGGCGATTTCGCGTGAGGAAATTTTGACGCGCGTGTGGCGTCTCGATCCCAAAGGCCTTTCCACTCGCGCGATCGATATGCAAGTCATGCGGCTGCGAGAAAAATTACGCGATGCAGGTGACGAACCAGCGATGTTGCTGACGGTACGTGGTACCGGATACATGTTGGCAGTCGCAACGAATTCTCACCGCACGGCAACCCGACATTCGCATGAGGGGCAACCGTGAACGCGCGCTGGTGGTGGCTCGGTTATGCGGTGACCGCCGCGATGATGCTGACGGCGATGGGTTGGTTCACCGCTACGGTAAAGTCCGGCCAAGTTGCTGAGCGAAAAGCCGAACGAGCGGCATTTGCCGATGAAACTGCGCGTCTTGCGCTGTGGCGCATGGATTCGCGTTTGGCAACCGTGATTGCTCGCGAAGCCGGTCGCCCATACGTCACCTACAATGCTTTTTATCCGGCTGCTGGGGCGCTTGATAAAAAGATCGATAATTCCTACGCCGATATCAACCAGGGCGACGTCATTGTTCCGTCACCATTATTGGGCATGGAACAAGAAGAGGTATTGTTGTACGTGCAGTACGCCGCCGACGGTACTACGACCTCGCCGCAAGTGCCTGTCGGACTGTTGCGAAAAAATGCGGTTCCGAATTATTGCACCGCGCTTCAGGTAGAAACGTACAGTCATCGACTCGCCCATTTTTCCGCGCTCATCCCACGAGAAATCCTCGACGAGCAACTGAAAGCGAACCCCGCAACGCTGAGTGAAACCACGGTCAATCGCAGTCTTTTCGCCTGCGACAATGCGCCGTCCGACCATAACGTTGTTAGCGTCATCAACGCGGATCGAAACGGACCAAGCCATACGCCAACCAACGCGCAGCAAAACCCAACGCAAAATGCGCTGAATGTAACGAACCCAGCGGCTCTGTCGTTGGACCAGCAAAATGCGTCGTCATTCGGCAGTCGCAGTGGCAAAGAACAAGTTGCGCGCTTCAACAACTCCAATGATTTAAACAGCAAAACACAGCAGGAAGCCAACCGCCAATCGGAGCAACAATTATCCAGCATTCAGACGCTCAATCCGCTGACGGTGCCGTTGACCAAACCCTCGTCAATTTCATCAGCTCGTGAGCATAAAACGCTCCGCACGAATCCAGAGCCGAAGTTAGAGCTAACCGCCGCAGACTTTGAAAAAATTGCAAATCAAGCCTTTCGCCTTCCTGCACAACAAACACTTTCAGCTGAAATTATGCGCCCGTTGTGGCTGCACGGGAATCCAGCGAAGGGGCAGGCTTCGGCTGACGCGTTAGTTTTAGCACGCCGTGTGCGCGTCGATTCAACCGACTGGTTGCAAGCCTGCTGGCTCGACTGGCCGCTGATCAGAAAACAACTGCTGACCAGCATCCACGATCTTTTGCCGGATGCCGATGTCGTTCCCGTCGCGGATTCATCATCCATGCAACCACATCGATTGGCGACACTGCCATTGATGTTGGTGCCGGGAAATGCACTGCCCGATTGGGAAGAGCCGACCACTTCCAGCGCGACGTTGCCGATGATTGGTGCGTGGAGCGGCGTGCTTATCGCGTTGATTGCCGGTGGTGTTTTGCTGGGCGGCGCGCTCGCGCTCAGTGAACGACGTGGGGCGTTCGTTTCTGCCGTCACGCATGAATTGCGTACGCCGCTGACGACTTTTCGGCTCTATACCGATCTGTTGGCGGACGGTCAGATTACCGATGCCAAAGAACGCCAACGCTGCCTTGATACGTTGCGCGTTGAAGCAGATCGACTGGGGCACCTGGTTGAAAACGTGCTCGGTTACGCCCAACTGGAACGCAATCCTCTGCCGACCACAGCGCTGGGCATCGCGGCATTGATCGACGGCATGCGCGAACGTTTGAGCGAGCGCGCTGGCCGCGTGGGCCTTGAACTCATCACCTCTGTCGCCCCCGACACCCTGGCGTTAGCGGTGCGCGGTGAAGCTCAAGCGATTGAGCGCGTGTTGGTTAATTTGGTTGATAACGCCTGCAAATACGCAGCGAAAGCCGCCGATCGTCGGCTGCACCTCGATGTCGCGCGTCACGGCAACGACATCGGCTTCACCATCCGTGACCACGGCCCTGGAATCCCGACTGATCTGATCGGAAAATTGTTTACCCCCTTCGCCAAATCCGCCGCCGAAGCCGCCATCACCGCCCCAGGCATCGGCCTAGGACTCGCCCTCAGCCGCCGCCTAGCCAGACAACTCGGCGGCGACCTGACCAGCGAACCGCCCAAAGATGGCGGCGCCGCATTCGCCCTCACCCTGCCGCGAGCGTGACCTGTTTTTTTTCGCTGTTTTTCTTTCGACATCGGACATCGAACATCAGACATCGGACATCAGACATAGCTTGCCCGACCTCATACCGTGAGCCAGACTCAGACACGCTCTGGAGTTCTGCCGATGTCGACGCTGATCATGTCTCCTTTGCCTGGTTCTCGTCTGGTCGGATTTATTGGCGATCGCATTCGTTTCACCATGCGCTGCAGCGATGGAGCGCTGCCACAGGGCTGGCGCGCGTTAGTGCGCACCAACCTGGGGCGGGCGAGCAGTGAACGCGATGCGCTGGTCGCAACGCGCGGTGGCGGCCAACTCTATGGTGGCGCTTCCTGGCGTGACATCGCTATGGAGCTGCAAGGTGATGAATGGGTTTTAGAATTAGCGCTGACGCGGGTTGGTTATGTGCGAGTGAAGCCCTACGCCATCGACGCTGACGGTAAGCAACACTGGCCCGGCGGCGATGACATTGGACTGAGTGTTCATCCCGATATCGCACGCACGGGGAATACCATTTACTGCGCGTTTACTCGCGTCTTCGGTGACAGCAAAAACCAGCGCACGACGCGACATGGTTTGCTGGAGCAACAATGCGCGGCCTTCGATCGCCATGGCTATACGCTGATTCCTCAATCTGGTACCTTACGTGATCTCACGGCGCAGATTCCGCACATCGTTGATCGTCTTGGTTGCCGCATCATTCATCTGCTGCCCGTGGGACCGACGCCGACCACCTTCGCTCGCATGGGCCGTTTCGGCAGCCCGTATGCATCGCTCGATTTAACCGGTATTGATCCGGCTTTAGTGGTGTTCGATCAACGCACCACGGCGGTTGATCAGTTCCGCGAATTCACTTTTGCCGCGCATTTAAAGGGCGCACAAGTGATAATCGATTTGGCGATCAACCACACCGGTTGGGGTTCACGCTTGCTTGAAGATCATCCCGAATGGTTTCTGCGCAACAAAGATGGCACCTTTAAAAGCCCAGGCGCGTGGGGCGTCGTCTGGGGCGATTTGGTTGAATTAGAGCAACATCACAACACCGAACTGTGGGAAGTCTGCGCTGACGCTTTCTTAACCTGGTGTCGTCGTGGCGTTGATGGTTTTCGTTGCGACGCGGGCTACATGGTACCGCAACAGGCGTGGCAATATATTACCGCCCGCGTGCGTCAGGAATTTCCGGATACGATATTTTTGCTCGAAGGACTTGGTGGTCCGTGGTCAGCAACCGAAGCACTGCTGACCGATGGTGGCATGCAATGGGCCTACAGTGAACTCTTTCAAAATTACTCCGGACGTGAAGTCGCATCATATCTTGATCACGCGAATGTGCAGTCGCGCCGGGTTGGCGTATTGGTGCATTACAGCGAAACCCATGACAACGAGCGTTTAGCCAAAGGCGGGCGGGCGTGGTCATTGCTGCGCAATCAACTCTGCGCACTGACCAGTACCTGCGGGGCCTTTGGTTTCACCTGTGGGGTCGAATGGCTGGCAAATGAGCGTATTGATGTGCATGAATGCCGTGGTTTGAGCTGGGGCGCCAACGATAATCTGGTCGAAGAACTCGCTCAGCTTACGCAGCTGCTCAGCAATCATCCGTGTTTCTTCGATGGCGCGCGACTCACCCGCTTATCAGGTGATGATTCGCAGATCTATATCTTACAACGCGACAGCGCCGAAGGCCGCGACCACATTTTAGTGCTCGCCAATCTTGATGTTCGCACTGCTGGCCAAGCTCGTTTGCCGTTGAAATTATTTAAAGAACTCGGGAATCCAAAGATTGATCTACTGACGACCGATCCCATCACCATCAGTGATGACGGCGCTGACGTCATCATCGACTTGGCTCCTGGCGAATGCCGTTGCCTTGGCCCCGCCATCGTACCGCTGGGTTTATCAGGGGCTTTCTATCGCGACAGTCGTGCGCGCGCCGCTTCGGCAATTTGGATGCTGGGCCATGTGCTCAATGTTGAAGATATCGGACCTTACGATTGGCGAATTTTAGCCGAAATCATCAACCAACGTGCACGCGTATTCGCTGGGTGTTTATCGCGCATTGATCGCACTCTGGCACGTAAAGATTTGCTCACCGCACTTGATCAAGCGATGGCACCACCAGCGCCGCCACAAGCAGTGGCGTGGAGCGCGCGCGATCTCAAACGCATTGCGCTGGTACCTCATGGGCATGCCTTGCTGATTCACGATAGCTCACCGTTTAGCATCAGCCTGCGCATGAATGTTGATACCAAGATTATTTACGATCGCTCTGTGCCGGTGACCGATGGGCATGTGGCATGCATTCCTCAGGCCCCAGGAGTTGGTGATGCAACGCTTATGCTCGAACGTTTCGCCGATGAAGGGCGTCAAACGATAGGACTCATTCGCTTTCTGGCCGCTGAACCACAAATCACGCCATCCGTTATTGGCAGCGGCGTGGCGCTGCTCACCAATGGCATTGGCGGCATGGCTCGGCTGCAAGTTGATCTGGGAAACATTCGCTCGAAGTACGATTGCCTACTGGGTGCCAACTTGCATCCCAGCGTGCCGAGTGACCGCCATGTGTTGATCAAACGTGCGCGGGTTTGGATTAACGCCGATGGCTTCATCACGCCACTCAATGCGCACAATTTAGTCGAGTTCACCGCCGGTCCGCCCGCCATCTGGACCTTCGTCGCCAACGCTGGTGATAATCGCACGGTGACCATTCGACTCGAAATGGACATGCTGAATGATTGCAACACCACGGTGCTGCGCTTCAGCCGACCAGCCGAAGCCACGCGCAGCGGTCGCGATTTGCCGGATCATTTTCCCGTGGCATTAACCGTACGTTTCGATGTGGAGGATCGTTCCTTTCATACGGAAACCACGCGCAGCGACGGCGCCAATCAGCACTTCGTGCAAAATACCGCAGCGCTTATTGACCGCCCAGGATTCCGCTTCGCGCCGGCCACCGATCGCCAAATGACGGTATTCGCCAGTGCTGGTGAATATCATCACGAAGCCGAATGGTGTACCGCTATTCCGCATCCATTCGAAGCCGACCGTGGACAAGCCGCCACCGGTGATGCGTGGAGTCCTGGATGGTTCGAGCTCCCGCTGGCCCACGGCGCAAAAATCACCGTCGTCGCTTGCGCCGATGCGCAGGAACCGTCGCCAACTCTGATCAGCAATTTCGTCAGCGCGCGACAACAGCGCATGCATGAAATTGAAGAACGCAGCGGCCTGCCGCCTGATGATCATTTCGGTCGCACGTTGGTACGAGCGGTGTCGGCCTATGTGGTCCGACGCGATGGCCTCAAAACCGTCATCGCTGGGTATCCTTGGTTTTTAGATTGGGGCCGCGATTCATTGATTGCCGCACGCGGTATGATCGCCGCCGGAATGATCGATGAAGTTCGCGATTTATTAATTACCTTTGGTCGCTTCGAAAGCGGCGGCACGCTGCCAAATTGCATTCACGGTGACGACGCCTCCGACCGCCAAACCAGTGATGCGCCACTGTGGTATGGCATCGTTTGCGAAGATCTTGCCGCAGTAATTGGCCAGCAACTTTACCAGACTAAAGTGAATGAACAGGGCCGCACCATCGCCGAAGTTTTACTCGGCATCGCCAGCGGTCACCTGCATGGAACGGCTACTGGCGTGCGCGTCGATCGCCAAAGCGCACTCGTTTTTAGCCCGTCGCATTTCACCTGGATGGATACCAATCATCCAGCGGGAACTCCGCGCGAAGGGTATCCGATTGAAATTCAAGTCTTGTGGATCCGCCTGCTGCGTCAGCTTCATCAGCTGAATGTACCTGCACTGGACGAACCCTGGCAGAGCTTGGCCAATCGCGCGCTGGAAACCGTCGAGCGCCGGTATTGGATTGAGGAACGTGGCTATTACGCCGATCTTTTAATCGCTCAGCCTGGGCAAACCGCAGAGCAAGCCGTGCGCGATAATGCGCTGCGCTCAAATCAAATACTGGTCGTGTCGCTCGGCTTGGTGAAAGGTGATCGCGCACGCCGCACGGTCGTAGCAAGCGCACGTTATTTGCTCGTCCCTGGCGCACTGCGTTCACTCGCTCCGCTGCCAATCGATCCGCCGTTAGCGGTACGCAGCGCCGACGGCAGTCTGCTCAATGATCCGCTCAATCCGTATTGGGGTCGTTATCAAGGCGATGAAGACACCCGCCGCAAACCCGCTTATCATAACGGCACGGCGTGGACCTGGACCTTTCCCGCCGCGTGCGAAGCGGTCGCGCGCGGACTCGATTTTACTCCAGAAGCCATCGCCACCGCCAAAGCGTATCTCGCCTCGATGGATCGCCTGCTCACCGAAGGCTGCCACGGCCATTTCCCAGAAATTGTCGACGGCGATGCCCCGCACACCCAACGGGGTTGCGACGCCCAGGCGTGGAGCTGCACGGATGCTTTGCGGGTTTGGAAGCTGCTGAATGCGCCAAGCACAGGCTAAGTGACCAAGACAAG
>JANMYZ010000230.1:0-2896 GCA_031382605.1 Planctomycetota bacterium
CGCTGCGCCGCCAGCAACAGCCGAACCATCAGAAATAAGCACGCGTTCAGAACCCACTTGCAACGGCGGTGGTTTTCCTGCCGGACCCGCCGCGCCTGTGCAGCGCACATCGCGCAATTCACTACGCCAGGCCTGACTTCCGCCAGCGCCACCAAGTCGTCGTGGGCTTTCACCCAACGCCCATAGTCGTGGACGCGAGCCATCCATTTCGGCTAGCGTTCCCAACAGCGCGGTGAGCGCCGCCGCGTGCGCAAATTTTCGTGGGTGAGCGTCCATGCTCAACGATGCGTCGAGCAAAATTTCCAGCACCGGACTGACCTCAATGCGATGACGACGCAGCACCAATTGATCGCTGCGCGCAAATACGCCCCAATCCAGATGGCGCAAATCGTCCCCCGGCAAATACGAACGATGATCGTGAAATTCCATGCTCGCACCTGGGCCGCTGCCCAGTCGCGTGCCAGCACCATGACGGCGCCGACGCGGGTCCAATCCCAAGCGCAAACGCTTCGCCGCAGCGGCGACGGCGGCTTCATTCCAGGCGGGCATTTAACGTTCCCCCTGGGTATCGCCGACCAAACGCACGGTACCGCGCTCGCGACCGCAAGCTTGGATGATCAAGATGGTGACCGAGATGAATCCCATGACCGCGACTGCGGTTGCTAATGAACTTGAATCGCCACGTGAAAACAGCGTTCCGATAGCGGCGATCGGTATCAAAATAATGATGGAGTTGCTGTCTGACTGAGCCCCGAGGAAGAGGCTGATGAGCCAACCAATAACATGGACAGAGCCGGCGATCATGACCGTGGTTATGGTCTGTACGCGTGGTCGGTGAACGTAAGCATTCCACAGTAGGTGCCGTGTAACAACGTCGCCGAGCACGAAAAAAGTCATCGCATATGCGACCATGCCCATGCAGCCAACCATCGTTCGCGTATTGCCGGATGCCAACGCGCAGCCAAGTCCAAGTGCGGCGATCAACAGCACGCAGCGCCGTCCGCGTCGGCAGCCTGGGCCAAGAAACCACGACGTGTGTTGCCAAAATCCCCGCGCTTCGTTGATCCAGCGCTGTTGGCGCGGCGTCGTGCCATCGAACTCCGCGATCGCCGTCAATCCGCACCATGTACTGATCAATAGAATCACAACGGCGGCGGTGCCGAGGCCAGTATATGGAGCGAGTAAAGCTCCCCACAACGCGATCAATAACGCGGCAACGCAAACGATCAGTCGCGGTCCGGTACTGCGATTCAGCGCAGGATGGGACAGCGCCGTACCGGCGTGAACCAGGCAACCACTGAGCGCCAGTAACCAGACGCTGACAGTGATGCCGATGGTCATGATCGCGTTACCAAAACCATGCAGGAACGAAGCGGAACCCATTGGTGAGAGCAGCCAAATTAGAAAGGGGATACTGAAAAGGAGCGCAAGGATTTCGCCGCCAACCTGAATCTGGCCCGCTTTCTTTTTCTTCGGCAGTGGCGTACTGGCGAAGAAAATAGTCATGGCGGCCATCAGCGCGCCCCAGGCCGGCACGCTGACCAGAGCGATCAACAAGACTTCCGTATCGACGCCACGCAGCAGCCAGGCCATCACTAAGAACGGCGCAAACAAAGCGCTCATCAAGATAATTTGCACCAGCGCAGCGTACCAAAATCCCAGCGCAATCTGATACCCGCCGAGGCCAGCCAACTCGATCAGATCCCAGGTCTGGTCTTCACGTTCACGTCGCAGCGCACGACCAGCGCTGCCCGGTTGAAAGGCTCCGCAGATGGCGGCCCACAACAGCAGATAGCCACCGAATAACATGCGGGGGACGGTGATATTCGACCATGGCGTGTCGCGCCGTTCCAGGGCGAAACAAAGCAGCGCAGCAAGCAAACACAGCAGGGGAATAGCGATCAGCGAGATCGTCCAGGTTTTCCCACGCAGTTGCTGACGTAATTGACGTACGGCAATCGGACTGCGATCAGCCAGCCGTTCAAACGGCGCCAGCCAGGCAGGCAACGGAAGCGAAGGTGAGGGGGGCGAGGTATTCACTGGCGCTTAGGTACCACGCGGATTGTGGTCTTCGTCGCGCGCCAGAATGCGCAGCGTGGTGATTTTTAAGCGCAGGCCTTTGCGCAATTGAATAATCAGCGCAGTGACGCCCACGGCAGAAAAAACAGCAAAGAAGAGATCGATGTTTTCACCAGCTTTGTTCCCATCATTAATGAGGATTAAAGACGTGATGGGACTGAGCCAATAAAGACCAGTGATTTTGGTGTTCCCGTCGATGATCCACAATGCCAAGGGCACCAATACGCACCATAGCGCCAACAGCAGTAACGTGAAAGCACGGCGAAATCCGGGTGTCGGAAACCAGGTGACCACCCAGCCGCGATAGAGCAGTTCTGCGACAAGGAAAATAATTGCCAGCCAAGCGAAAGCGGTCCAGGCGGAAAGCATCGTCTCTGTGTGTCGGAGGTTAGACTTCACATCATCGAGCGTCAGCCAACCAACTAGGCCGATCACTAAGCTCACCGTTCCCATTGCTAACCAAGATAATTGACCGCGAGCAGCACCCGGACCCAGCAGCAGCATGGCATATCGTCGCCACCAACTTCGTGCGTCTGTGATTGAGCGCGCTTGCCGTGGACTGAGTGCAAAATCTTCTGTGGTCGAAAATAAGCCCAGCACGCCCGCTGCCGAAACACCGACGACAGCAAATACCATTTGTAACTTAATCCAATCAGAGAAATCCAAATGAGAATGAATAAACGGCACGAAGGTCCAGCACCAAGCGTTGAACCACAAAATCCACCACATCAAACGCGGTCCGGTGGAACGATTGGCGGCGCGGAACGACAGCAGCGCGGCCGACAACACAAACAGTAAGGCGACACCGCCCAGCCAG
>JANMYZ010000256.1:0-3651 GCA_031382605.1 Planctomycetota bacterium
CGACGCCTCAGAAAGAATTTGATCGATGACTTTCTGACTCTCAGGTGACGACATGAGTCAGCCCTCCGCCCGATTGCCACCGATGGCAGGGGATTTCGACCAAGACTCCAGCTGCCAGATCTGCTTCATTGAACACCCGTCGTCGTAGCGAATGCCATAAAGCGTTCGCGAAAACGCTCTGGCGCAAACATCAGAGCACGCTCACGGCAGGCGTGATGATCTGGCTGTGGACCACGCTCAAAAGCATCGACGGCGGCAATGATTGCAGACACTGACTGCTCTTGGAAAAGTCGACCGGTGACACCATCACGTACGGTCTCTGCCGCACCACCACGAGCAAAGGCGATCACCGGGGTACCGCAAGCCATGGCCTCAACCGGGGCGATACCGAAATCTTCTTCGGCGGCGAAGACAAATGCCCGCGCTCGCCGTAGATCAGTAATCATCTCTGCCCGAGGAACATGACCAAGAACGGTGATATTCGGCGCACGACTGGCAATCGCACGCACGCGCGCCAAGTCGGCACCATCGCCAATCATACGCAAGCGACGCTGCGGCATCGCAGCAAAGGCCTCGGCAATAAGCGGCATGCGCTTGTAGCCAACCATACGCGAAGCTGTCACATAGATATCGTCACGCGCACCCTGTGGCGTAAAAATTTCGACATCGACCGGCGGATAAATCACCTCCGCATGCCGACCCCACGCATGTTTGATGCGCCGAGAAATGTAGGCGCTGTTGCAAGCCAGAGCGTCAGGGCGCTGAGCAGAGACCACGTCCCACGCACGTAGTCGGTGCATCTGCCAAGCCCAGAACGGACGCAAGAGCCACGGTATTCGCGATTGGTAATCGTGCTGCAAATCCCAGGCGTAACGTGCTGGCGAATGAACATAGGCCAAGTGACGACAATCTGGCGACGTAAGAACCCCTTTGGCCACGCAGTGACTATTCGATATGACCACGTCGTAACCACGCAGATCCAATTGTTCTACCGCAAGCGGAAGCAGCGGCAGCCAAAGCTGCGGTGTACGAGCACCACAAGGCAGCCGTTGAATGAAACTGGTGCGCACAACTCGCCCAGCAAGACGACGATCGCCTTCAGCGTCGGGGTGAGAAGCGACGGCGAAAAGATCAGCCTGTGGATAACATGCAAGAATTTGCTCAAGCACGGCTTCAGAGCCAGCCCAGCGAGTGAACCATTCGTGAACGATGGCGATGCGCATGGATGGAATCACGCTGGTCAACTCGGCATAGGTACGTGGGTGGGTGGCATCATCTGGCGACAACTCTCAGCTCAGTAGCGGTCCACTGGCAGCTTGTGACGGCCACTGGCTTGTCCGGTCAACACACGAAACGCAAGAGCCACCACGGGGTAGGATAGCCACGGGACCAGTAGAATCGGCACCATTGCGAGGCCAAGCACGCGGCGCAGCGGCGCGTAGCGCCACGGCAAGCGATTAAGACCAACTAAATAATTTGCCGTTTCTGCCAACACACCGCCATGCGCAAAGCGTTGCCGTAGCAGTGATTGGTGCACCAACGAGCCCAAAGTCGGGAACCGCGACAAATGCCGGCCAAGACACCAACGCGTCGCTCGCGACAAGTGAGGCAACTCCAGCAAAATAGGGAGGCCACGAGCAATGGGGATGATCCAACCGCGGTTTTCAACCTCAGGACGCTCGTAAGCGATATTACTGGTAGGTAAGAAGGCGATGCGACCGCCATCCCGGGACAGCGCTGAGAACAGCAAAACCAGATGCGGTGCGCAGGAATACGCATAGTGGTAACCGAGATCAAAGAACGGACGCAATGGCGCCAGCCGGTAGAGCGTCGAACTGACAAACAACAGATTCCCAAAATTATCGAGGCGACGCATGAAGTCGTCAGCGCCTACGGCACTCCAACCACGCTCACGTATCACTTGATTGCGCACCGCATGAAGAATGGCGACCGCGTCGGCGTGTTCGTTGACCGACGCAAGAGCTGCCGCAACCGCACCTGCCTCCGGACGGTCGTCATCCCCGATCACCCACAGCCAGGGCGTCATGCAGGTCTCAAAACAGCGCAGGATGTTGCCATTGCCTCCGACATTCACCGGATTGCGACGGACCTCGACCCACGGGGGCAAGGGTCCGAGCGTGTCCACGACCGGCGTGGGCGAGGCATTGTCGATGACCACGATCCGTACGCTGCCGGTGACGGCGAGCACAGACACCTGGGCATTGATCTCGGCCAAACAGAGCGCCAGCAAGGCGTTCCGGTTGAAGGTGGGAATAGCTATGGTGAGGAGCACATCTGCAGCAGCAAACGCAAGGTCACGAGATTCCGAATTGGCGCCTGTTGAAGTCATGGAGCGGCACTCTCAGCGTGCCAGGTGCGGCGGCAACGGCGGAAGATCGCGCCGCCCCAAACGAATCCGATGACTACGGTGGTCGCAAGGTAGGCGATCGCCATCCCAAGGGCGCCGAAACGCGCTCCACCCCAAAGAGCCCAGGCAACCAATAACACCGCTCCGGCGACCGACGTTACCAGGAACGGCTCCTGTTTGTGGGCACGCAGATAAGATGCCATGGCGAACACCGACTGATTCAGCAGCGCAGCACCGACCAGCAACACGAGCGGCAACGGTGGCAGAAAACGTTCGGCCAATGGATGAGAAAACAAACGCAGCATGAAAACCACACCAACAAAAGCGACAGCAACGACGAACACTGCAAGTAAAGCATGGCGAGTTGCTTGAGCATATTCGACATCAACTCGTTCGTGGTTTCCTAACGCGATCAGACGCCCCCATCCAGGCGCTTTAATTGCAATCCAGGCCATCCCAATCGATGTGATGCCAGTACAGGCATCAAGTGTGAGGCCCATTTGACCGGCGACAATCGGACCATGGCTGGAAAACAAGACTGGGATATTTAACTGAAATATTGCCCAACCACAGGCCCAACTCAGAGCGATCCGCCACTGAAAAGGAAATATTTCATCGCGCCATGAAATACCTTCTTCTGGGCGATTGCACCAAGCAGTCCAAAGATCGCGACGATGTCCAATCCACAACCATAAAATTCCCGCGAAGACTGGGGCAGCAATCAAGGCGGGCAGCGCCCAAAGACCCTTCCCAAGAATGGCCACAATGGCAAAGGCCGCCAACCCAGTAAGAGCCTGTACTCCACGCATCAAAGCTATGCTGACGACATGACCAGATCCCTCGATCAATGATTGCAGGGGAAGAAGCATTACGCCCAACGAAGCTGCCGCGACTGATAATAACCAGGGCGCTAAATTAATTGAGGGATTGGTATGGTCGTGCGCTGCCATAACAAAATGTCCAACGGTACTAATTCCAAATATCATCACCACAGCAACGCCAAAGAACCACCACATGGATAGCCGAAGGATGTGTCCGAGACGGAGTGGGCGACTAGAGTCCCGCTCATTCCGGGCTCGCTCATGTGCAAAAACCTGCACTAAAACGGCAGAAAAACCGAGCTCCAAGACCACCTGAAGCCCAAGCAGACTGCGGGCAGTGGCAAGGTAACCTTGCTCGTCGGGGGCCAAGAGGACCGCGATGCATGCCATCATCCCTAGTTGGGACGCCGCCAGCATTCCGCGAGATGTTAAGGCTACCGATACGGACACGCGTAAACCTCA
>JANMYZ010000284.1:0-6208 GCA_031382605.1 Planctomycetota bacterium
ATCCCACCTTGCCGTCTTTGTTGTGTGGGGCGGCGCGTCTCCGCCTCCTCACAACCCCCTGTACAGCCCCCCCCCGGACTCGCCCCGGCCCCGCCCCGCCTGTTCCCGCCTGGGGACCCCCCCTCCCGGCAATTCATGGTCGAGCTGGTGCTCGACCCTCCCGGCGCTTGCGACACACAAAAGTATTTACAGCGCACCGACCAACTGGGTGAATTTGGTATACGCTGCGCTGACATCAGTTCCGCGTTTCTGCGGGAAGTCTTTATCAATTTTCGCCAGCGCTTGGCGAACGACGGTGAGTTGAAACTTGGGGTTGGTGGCGGCGAATTCCTTCGACGCCTTCACCACGTAATCGATGAGTGGCAGGATCAGACTACCTTCTTTGGCGTTGTCGGTGCAGGTTTGCAGAGCGATGCTGAGCGCCTCTGGTTGCTGGTTGGCCGCCACCAATTCCGCACACTGCAATAAGCGCAAGCGGATCTGTAAATCAGGGCGTTTGGCGTACAGCGCATACGCGTTGCGGAAGATTTTTTGGCGCGCAGCCGTATCTTTTTGATCGATGGCGGCCATGAAGCGCTGAAGGCATTCCAGCGTCAAGTCGGGGTGACCGGCGAGATCCTTCATCAGGCGCGTGACCAGCAGGTTGCCCTCTTTCTGGTTGATCGCGCCGGCCGAAACACCGTAAGCCAACAAGCGCCACGCGTTAGGATTGTAGGTATTGCGCTCGATCGCTTGGCGTACCAGCGTCATCGCGGTTGCCGGATCAGAATCGACCAACTGCACCGCCGCGCGCGACAACGCCGCGCTATCGCGGTACTTAAAATACGACAATGAAATGCCGTCGTAGAGCATCGCTACTTCGCGATCGAGGATCATCGTGCGCGACTGCGGATCGAAGATGTCACCGGTGTAGTAATTGTCGCCCTGATAACGCCCGGTGAATTCCAGTTGCGCCCGCCCGCCGGCATTGATCAGAAAGCCCGCCCACGCGTGCAGACTCGACGCACCGTAGCGACCCTCGCCCGCGACTTTCATCGCCGGAATTCCAAAGGCCTTGGCCACGCGCGTGGTGTAGTGCGCTTGGTCGACGCAGACACCGCCGAATTTAAGGAGGTTCTCTAGCACATAATTGTTTGAGCCAAGCTTGGGTGTTTTACCGCCGAGCTTATCGTTATCGTAGGGCACCGTTTGGTAGAGGCTGGCGACATCTTGGCGCGCAGAGGTGCAATTTTTCCATGCCCAATCAATTTCGTTGTCAGCGATATCGAAGTCGACCAAGTGAACCAGAATTGGCCACGGCAGTTGATCTGGTTTAAAGGTGAAACGCGCCTGATTCTTTTTGTCGCTGAAGTAATCGAATGTCGCGATCAGGGGCCGCTGTGGAGAAAACTGTGAATCCGTGACTGCCCAAAGGTAATTAAGGCGCGAGGTCACCAACGCGTCAGGCGTGTCGTAGACCACCGCCATCGCGATGGCGAGGTGAGCAAATTGCTCGACACGTTTTTCGTCGTGCTTGCGCAGTTCGTCGAATACCGCGATCGCCTGTTGGGCGTCATCAAATTGCGGCGAAAGCGCAAGCCAGAAGTCGCGCCGGATCTCGGCATGAGCCTTCAGCCAGGCAGCGAGTGGATCGTTCATTGCCGCAGCGTGGTGTTGTTCGATAGCGTTGACGTAAGCATCTGTGAAGGCGGTCATTGCCTTGGCATCCAAGCCTTTTTTACCAATTTCGGGCAACGCTGGCGGAGTAATCGGATCAGCAAAACCATTTGGCGGAGGTCTGCGCATGTACCTTCCGCTAGCGTCGACGGTGACCTTCACCGGGTGATCGTTTTTGATGATGTCATCTTTGATGGTGAAGGCCTCACCCGCTTGAACGACGGTCGCACCCAGCAGGCCACTCATCAGACTTCCGACAATGAATGGCATTACCCTTATTACATTTATTACATTTATCACATTTATCACGCGCATGAATCCTCCTGCTTTTCTTTACGCTGACGCTACGTCATCCATCGCCAGGTCAATCGACCGCATTATCCTTTTGTAATTCCTGTGAGAACAGCGTCACGCGCGTTGCGTATGCTGATTTAAACTCGTCCGGTGCGCCGATACGTTGCTGGCGGCACGCCCATGCGTTGGGCGAAAACACGGGTAAAATGGTAGCGATTGGCGAAACCAGTGTCGGTGGCGATGAGGCTGATGTCGTCGGCGGAACCAACCAGGCGCTCTGCGGCGACGGCGACGCGACGCTCTTGAATGAACCGGGTTGGGGTTTGGCCAAGAAGCTGGCGGAAGACGCGGCTGAAATGGTCGACGCTCAGGTGGCAGAGTTTTGCCAATTCGGTGATCGGTAATTTATCGTGAAGATTGCCTTCGATATAGCGCAAGGCAGCGGCGACGGGATCGCGACCTGCGACCTGCTGATCGAAAAGCGCAAGGACTCCAGCGGGAAGGAGTTTGAGCGCGTTGGTCAGGCAGCTGAGGACCAGCAGTTGAATTTCGCTGCGCCAGATCAGTGACTGTTCTTGGCGATTATGAAGCAACATGGCGGCGGCCTCGTTTTTTTCGTTCGCTGGCAAGATGATCGGTTGAGTGAAGTGTTCACGTTCCCAATCGCCGCTGAGGCCCTGAGGATCAAAATGGATGTAGAAATGTCGGACGGGACGAATGGTACGGCTGGTGAAACGACCCCAGGCAGGAATCAAAATTAAACGCTGTGCGGGTAATTTGAATTCACCAACAGGCGAGATCACCGACGCACCGTCATCAAGATTCTGATAGAGGCGCCAGTAAGGATTGCACAGAGAGTGGCTCCACGAATCCGGCGTTACCGTCGTCAGGCCGGTGTACAACAAACGGCAATGCACGTCACGCGGAATATGGGTGGTGTCGGAAGTCGGCGGTTCGGAGGATAGAAGCACGATGGTTTCCCGCACGCATTGAAGAAGAGCTGGGAGAAAGAATCAGAAAACAAATAAAAGGCAAGAGAAGTAGGCGAATACAGTGGTGCGCATGGTACGCATGGTGCGCACGCGAAAAAAAAGGTGGCGACGGTGCGTGTCCCGTCGCCACCTAGATTTTTTAGCCTGCTTTCCCTTTTATATTCAAAAGGTACGCCCGGATTGAGCTGCTTTTTAGCAGTAGCCGTTCAGCAGGTTTTCCAGGTATTCTTGACGAGCCGAACCGTTCGCGTCGACCTCGCCCTTGGCGATGATGTACTTCTGCAATGATTCAAGATTCGCGGTGCCACGTTCGATGGTGCGGCCAATGCCGCTGTTGTAGCTGGCGTAACGCTTGTCGACGAAGGCGGCGAGCTTGCCGTCTTTGATGATTTTTTCAGCGATACGCAGGCCACGAGCCCAGGTGTCGATGCCGCAGATGTGCGCGAAGAACATATCTTCGACATCGTAGCTGTCGCGGCGAACTTTGGCGTCGTAGTTCAATCCGCCGCTGCCAAGACCCTTCTTGTTTTGCAAGATGATGGTCCAGGCCTGGGCGCATTCACGATAGTCGTTCGGGAACTGGTCGGTGTCCCAGCCGTTCATGACGTCGCCACGATTCGAATCGATCGAACCGAGCGCTTGATTGGCATCGCAAACTGCCAGTTCATGGCAGAAATCATGACCAGCAAGGGTCGCGTGATTCTGTTCGATGTTGAGTTTGAAATGTTTGTCCAAACCGTATTTGCGCAGGAAGCCGAGCACCGTGGCGCTGTCGAAATCGTACTGGTGCTTGGTTGGTTCGCAGGCTTTCGGTTCGATCAAGAACTGGCCTTTGAAACCGATTTTCTTGGCGTAATCGACGGCCATTTGGAAGAAACGTCCGGCGTGATCCGCCTCGCGACCCATGTTGGTGTTCAACAGGGTATTGTAGCCTTCGCGACCGCCCCAGAAAACGTAGTTTTCGCCACCAAGGAATTTACTGACGTCGAGCATTTCTTTCACCGAGTTCGCGCAGTACGCGAAGACGTCGGCATTCGGGCTGGTGCTGGCACCTTGGCTGAAGCGCGGGTGCGAAAACATGTTCGCAGTGCCCCACAATAACTTGACGTCGGTGGCCTTTTGCAGCGACTTCAATTTTTCGGCCACAGCCCACAGGTTGCTGTTGGTTTCGCTGACATCGCTGCCTTCAGGCGACACATCGCGATCGTGGAAGCAGTAATATTCGACGCCGAGTTTGGTGATGAAATCAAACACCACTTCGGTGCGCTTGAGCGCCATGTCGAGTGAGTTGGTGCCATCTTCCCACGGACGAACGAGCGTGCCCGGCCCGAAAATATCCAGTGCGGTGCCACGGAACGTATGCCAGTAGCACACCGCGTTGCGCATCCAATCCTGCATGGATTTGCCCAGGATTTTCGCCTTGGGATCAAAGTAACGGTAGGCCAGCGGATTGTCGCTGTTGGGACCTTCGTAGCGAATCGCTGGAATGTCTTTGAAGAAGGGGGTCAGGGATTTGGACATCTGGGCTCCGCAGGGGGTGCTGGTGTGGTGAGCGGATGCTAGAGGCGATTTTGATTCGCCAAGGACTTTATGGAACCGCTTTCATAGAGGCTATTTCGCGTGTTTCACCTTGGTGAATGGCCGCAATAACCAGCGCTGATGGTGACTGATTTTAGGCGTCCATGAAGCGTTCTTTCTCAGTCATCACCGAGCGCTCATCGGCATCCAGGAGAAAAATGATGGTCTTGGTCTGCGTTTGTTGGGCGCGGTTGCTGCAAGCGTGGTCGTAACGTTGCGAGGTGATGCGTCGCGACTAGGGTCTCGCACCACCATGAGGAAAGTATGACCAACTATCTTGAGCTTCCGACCGGCCCCGAGGTCCCCAACGTCGTCAACGCGGTCATCGAAATCCCTAAAGGCTCGTCCAATAAATACGAGTACGATAAGGAGATGAATGTTTTTCGCTTAGATCGCGTGCTCTATAGCCCGGTTCATTATCCCGGCGCTTATGGATTTATTCCGCAGACTCACGCCGAAGACGGCGACCCGCTGGACGTTTTGGTGATCGTCGAACATCCTACTTTCACCAGCTGTTTGATTGAAGTGCGCCCATTGGGCGTGTTGATCATGCGCGACGACAAGGGACTGGATCATAAAATTTTAGCGGTGCCGGTCAGCGATCCGCGCATGCGCGAAGTTCACGGCCTGCAACATCTTGCCAGTCACTATTTGGCCGAGGTCGATTATTTTTTTAATATTTACAAGGATCTTGAAGGCAAGAAGTCTGATACCTATGGCTGGGAGGACCGTTTAGTTGCGCATCAAGTGATTCTTGATTCGACGCAACGCTACCAGGATTTGCATAATGGCTTGATCGACCGCTGGAACGTCATCACCGCGAAAGGTCGTAAATCGAAAGAAGCAAAACGGCTTTTGGCAGCACGTCAGCCCAAAACCTCGGCGAAAGATTCGCTAACCGTCAAGATTGCCAAGCAGAGCGCACCGCTGCCTGGGCATAAATAACGCTCTTTTAAAATCCCCTTTTTAATCCCTTTTTTCATCCCTTCATTCATTTCTCATTTTCATCCCTTTCTTTAGGAATCATCTCATGGCTGTTCTCGGTATCGATCTTGGCACTTCAGGCTGCAAAACGGTCTTGGTTTCACGCGATGGACGCATTCTTGCCGCTGCCACGGCGGAATATGCGCTGTCCACGCCGAAGCCGTTATGGAGTGAACAAGATCCGCACGATTGGTGGAAGGGATTGGTCAGCTCGGTCAAAGCCGTGGTTGCCAAGTGCCCAGGCGAAATCATCGAAGGCATTGGCATCGGTGGCCAAATGCACGGCGCAACGTTATTAGATGAAAATGATCAAGTCGTACGTCCAGCGATTTTATGGAACGACGGACGTTGTCAGGCCGAGTGCGATCTGATTCACAAGAAGTTCCCTGGCGTCATTAAAGAAACCGGCAATCGCGCTTTAGTCGGTTTCACGGCACCAAAATTATTGTGGGTTCAAGCCCATGAACCCAAAGTATGGAAGAAAGTTCGCACGGTACTGTTGCCAAAAGATTATTTACGCTTGCGCCTTACCGGCGAAAAAGTCGCTGAAATGTCGGACGGCGCGGGCATGTTACTGCTGGATGTCGCCAAGCGCCGCTGGTCGGCGAAAATGCTCAAGGTTTGTAACATCGACGAAAGCTTTCTTGGCCGCTTGATCGAAGGCACGGAAATCGGCGGTACCGTTACCGCCGCTGCTGCCGCTG
>JANMYZ010000289.1:0-15632 GCA_031382605.1 Planctomycetota bacterium
AGAAAAGATTATTGTTGGATTCGATGAAACGTTTGCCCGCGCCCGATATGCCGGAGTAGCTGACCGACACCAGCGGCGCACTCACATCGATCAGGCCGCTCTTCAATAGTGGCACCAATGGCAAGATCACCGTGGTGGCGAAACAGCCAGGATTGCCAACCACGGATGCGGAGCGAATGGCCTCGGTGTGGACTTCGCTCAATCCGTAGACGGCAGAAGGCAACAGCTCCGGACACGCGTGGTCGTCGCCGTACCATTTTTTATAAGCGGCATGATCATGCAGACGGAACTCCGCGCCGACGTCGACCAGCTTGAGGCCCGCCTTCAGCAATTCGGGCACCACCTTGGTGACCTCTGGCGATTTTTTCGCCAAGATCACCGCTTTGGCGCCGCTCGCGCGAATGGCTTCTGGCGTGTCAGGAGCCATGACTAGATCGGTTTCTCCGGCGAAGCTTGGCACGGCGTCGGCGATTCGTTGACCATGCAAACGATCGCTACCGGCGTGAACCACGGTAAAATGAGGGTGATTCAGTAAGATTCGCAAAGCAATTTCGCCCGCGTAGCCAGTAACACCAAGAATTGCGACGGGAATTGACATGATGATTTTCCTGAGGTGGCGGATTCCATCAGTCGTCTGGTGCGAGGCAAGGTCCTTGGGTCAGTGGATGCCAGTAGATGCGCCAGTGGGTTGTGGAGCGTTATTCAAGAACGTTGAAGAGAGAGGAAGAGATAGTCGCGGCAGATCACGATTCGCCTATGCTATTTCTTGATGTTTGATGAGGGGGGTGAGAGCGCAGGAAAACGTAATGTCCGATTGGCCTGGCAGCATCTGGCAGCATCTGTCGGCATCTGGCAGTCCTCCACGTCGCTCATGTGAAAACGTTACGTGATGTTTCCTGCATCGTTCAAATAGTTTACCTCAACATGAAACTCGTCTCGCGTCCAAAAGGATTGCAACGGACATCACTGAAATAAGTATCTTACCCACACTAGGAAATCGCACATGGATTTGATTCATCGGTTAGCTCAAGGTTGGGATTCGTTCGGTACGGCAATGACTTGGTTTGGCCAATCCATTCGCCCATCAGTGGCATGTTCGGCCGTAGCTTTGACGTTGATCACGGCATTGAATTCAGGTGCGAGCGCAGCTGAATCGGCTGCCAAAATCGACTTCAATCGTGACGTGCGCCCCATTCTGTCTGATACTTGTTTTAATTGTCACGGCCCGGACGTGGCGAACGTCAAATCCAATCTGCGTCTAGATGTCCGCGACCTCGCGCTTAAGCCAGCAAAGTCCGGCGCTGTCGCCATCGTCCCAGGGAAGCCGGACGAAAGCGAACTTATCAAACGCGTTCTGACCACGGATGAAGACGATCTGATGCCGCCAACCAAGCTGCACAAAACCCTGACCACGGCACAGAAAGAAACGCTGCGGACATGGATTGCCCAGGGTGCCGAGTACCAAGGTCATTGGGCCTTCATCGCTCCGGTTCGTCCAAAGGTACCCGTCGTGGCATCAGCGAAAACGTGGGTGAAAAATCCCATCGACGCCTTCATCGCGGAACGCTTGGCGAAAGAAGGTCTTACTCCGCAAGCCGAGGTTTCGCGCGAAACGTTTATTCGCCGCGTGTCGCTCGACCTCAATGGTTTGCCGCCAACCTTGGCCGAGATCGATGCCTTCGTCGCCGACAAAAATCCGAATGCCTTTGAGAAAATTGTTGATCGTCTGCTGAGTTCGCCGCGTTACGGCGAACACATGGCGACGCACTGGCTCGACAATGCGCGTTACGCCGACAGCAATGGTTTTCAGGCGGACTCCAGTCGCACGATGTGGCATTGGCGCGACTGGGTGATCAACGCCTTCAACACCAATATGCCATTCGACCGTTTTACGGTCGAACAACTGGCCGGCGATTTATTAGATAAGCCGACGCAGGCGCAATTCATTGCCAGCGGCTTCAATCGCAATCACCGCATCACCGATGAAGGCGGCAGTATTCCCGAAGAATGGCGCATCGAAACCGTGATCGACCGCGTGGAAACCACCGGCGCCACGTGGATGGCGTTGACGCTGGGCTGCGCCCGTTGTCATGACCATAAATATGATCCGATATCGCAACGTGAATTTTATCAGATGTTCGCTTACTTTAATGATGTCGAAGAAGGCGGCATGATCGAAGATCAAGGTGGTGGGAATTCGAAGCCCGTCATTCGACTGATGAACGACCATCAGAAGCAGGCCTTGGCCGAGCTGGAAAAAAAGCGTACGGTTGCTGAAGACGAGGTAAAAACAGCAAACGCGCGCATGCCAGAACTTCAACGCGCCTGGGAATCCGCTTTCATCAAGCAAACCGCTCAGCCGGCCTCAGCTTCCGGGTGGATCGACGTGGTCGCTTCCTCGGTGAAAAGTAGCGGCGGCGCGACGCTGACCAAACAAAGCGATGGAACGTGGCTGGCCAGCGGAAAAAATGCCGACAACGATACCTACGAAATCACCGCGCCTTTGCCTGCAGGCCCTTTCACCGGACTGCGCTTATCGGTGTTGCCAGATGCGTCGTTGCCGAATCAAAGCCTGGGTCGTGCTGGGAATGGCAATTTTGTTTTGAGCGGCGTCGAAGTCGATGTGAGTGCGCCATCGTTAGCGCAACCGCTCCAGGCTGAGTTTATCAAAGCGGAGGCGAGTTATCAGCAATCAGGCTGGGAAGTGGATCATATCGTCCGCGATCAACCCAAGCCGAAGGAGAAAAATAAAGCCAAGAATAAAACCGGCTGGGCGGTTGATGGAGGTACACCAGAAAACCGCGTTGAGCGTCAAGCGATGTTCTTGTGCTCGCCCATCACCGTGCCAGAAAAAGCGACGATCACTATCCGCCTGGTCCACGGATCACCGCATGCGGATCACCATATCGGACGTTTTTCACTGAGCTTTACCCATCTGCCGGCAGGCGTGGTCAAACTCGGCCAAGCAAAGATCCCTGAAAGTTTATTGGCGGCACTGCGCGTCGAACCGGACAAACGCACGGCGAATCAAAAACAGGAACTGACCAAGTTCTTCAAAGAAAACACTGAACACCCGTTGCGTAAGGCCGAGGCGGACCTTGCCGATGCTCGCAAAGCCGTTGAGGCGTCGGTCAATTCACATGACACGGTGATGGTGATGAACGAATTGTCCAAACCACGACAGGCGCATATTTTGCTGCGCGGTGAATACGACAAATTGGGCGACGTGGTCCAACGTGCATTGCCAGCCGCGTTACCGGCGCTTCCTAACGGAGCACCGAATAACCGACTGGGCCTGGCAAAGTGGCTGGTAGCCGACGCTCACCCGCTGACCGCGCGCGTGTGGGTCAATCGCGCTTGGGAGCAATTGTTTGGTGTCGGCATCGTCAAGACCTCAGAAAACTTTGGTTCACAAGCCGATTGGCCTAGCCACCTCGCGTTGCTCGACTGGCTGGCGTGTGAATTTCAATCGCCAACCGCCTTGCCTGGCGTTGCTGGGGTTCCGGCCCAGCGCTGGGACATGAAGGCGGTCCACAAGTTGATAGTGATGAGCGCTGCGTATCGTCAAATAACCCGCGCCACGCCAGTGCTCAGAGAAAAAGATCCGGACAATCGTTTGCTCGCTCGCGGCCCACGTTTTCGACTGAGCGCCGAAGTGTTGCGCGACCAGTCTTTGACGGTGTCTGGCTTGCTTGTCGAAAAAGTCGGCGGTCCAAGTGTGCGTCCCTACATGCCCTTCGGAGTGTGGGATGAAACCAGCGTTTATGGCAATTTACGCAATTATCAGGCGGACTCCGGCGAAGGGCTTTATCGCCGCACGCTCTACACGATTTGGAAGCGCACGGCGGCACCGCCAACGATGTTATTGTTTGATTCCCCCAGTCGCGAAATCTGCACCGTCAAACGCTCGCGCACCAACACGCCGTTGCAGGCGCTCGCATTGCTCAACGAAATCACCTACGTTGAAGCGGCCCGGCGCCTGGCTGAGCGCATGCTGACGGAAGGCGGAAAAAGCGCACAAGAGCGCATCGCCTGGGCTTTCCGCATGGTTACCGCGCGGCGTCCACAGAGTGAAGAAATGACCTTATTGGTGGGCGGCTTAAATAAACGCTTGGCCCACTACCGCCAAGATCCTGCCGCTGCCAAAAAGCTTGTCGCGCAGGGCGCAAGTGTTGCCGCAGCGACCATCAATGTGGAAGAGCTCGCGGCGTACACCACTACCGCGAACGTGTTGCTGAACCTCGACGAAGTCATCACCCGGGAATAATGTCATGAGCACTCCTCTCGCAGCACCTCTCGCAGCACCTTTCGCAGCAGCGATGAATCGTCGCGCTTTCCTGCAAAAAACCGCAGGTGGAATCGGTTTGATGGCGCTCGGCAGCCTGTTGGGCGGACGCGCCCAAGCCGAAAGCGGCGTCCTCACGGCGTTGCATCATGCGCCCAAAGCCAAACGTGTGATCTATTTATTCCAGTCAGGTGCGCCGTCGCAGATGGATTTATTTGATCCGAAACCGGCGCTCAAAGACCGTCGTCACGAGGACTTGCCAGATTCCATTCGCAAGGGTCAGCGCTTGACCGGCATGAGTAGCGGGCAAGCGAAGTTTCCGGTTGCACCGACGATTTTTCCTTTTGCTCAATACGGCAAAAGTGGCATGTGGTTCAGTGATCTCTTGCCGCACATGTCTAAGCTGGCCGATGAATGGTGCATGGTTCGTTCACTGCATACCGAAGCGATTAATCACGATCCCGCAATTACGTTTATGCAGACCGGTTCGCAATTGGCTGGCCGCCCCAGCATCGGTTCATGGGCAGGCTATGGCCTTGGCAGCGTTAACGCTGATTTGCCATCCTACGTAGTGCTCAGTTCTTTCGGCTCGGGGCGCAAAGACGATCAGCCGTTGTACGATCGGCTGTGGAGCGCCGGATTTTTGCCGTCGAAACACCAAGGCGTAAAATTCCGCAACAAGGGTGATCCGGTTTTGTATTTGTCGAATCCCCCAGGGATGGATGCGAAAGTTCGTCGCGAAACATTGAATGAACTTGCCGGACTTAATGGCCGTCATTTTGACGACCTCGGCGATCCTGAAATTCAAACCCGCATCGCTCAGTACGAAATGTCCTATCGCATGCAGACCAGCGTGCCGGAGTTGACCGATCTTTCGAAAGAGTCGAAGGCAACGCTTGCGGCCTATGGCCCCGATGTTTCTCGCCCAGGAAGCTACGCCGCCAATTGTTTATTAGCCCGTCGCTTGGCGGAACGCGATGTGCGTTTCATCCAACTCTTTCACATGGGCTGGGATCATCACGGAGGCCTGCCGAATGCGATCAAAGGCCAGTGCAAAGACACCGATCAACCAACCGCCGCGCTGATCAATGACCTGAAACAGCGTGGTTTACTTGACGATACGCTGATTGTTTGGGGTGGCGAATTTGGCCGCACGATCTACTCGCAAGGAACGTTGACCGAAACCGATTTTGGCCGTGATCATCACCCACGTTGTTTCACCATGCTGATGGCAGGCGCTGGTGTGAAGAAAGGCCTGACCTTCGGCGCGACCGATGATTACTGCTACAATATCACCGAAAAACCCGTGCATGTGCATGACCTCAACGCCACCATCATGCACTTACTTGGCGTCGACCACACCCGACTCACCTATCGCTTCCAAGGCCGCGACTTCCGTTTGACCGACATTCATGGCGAAATAGTGAATGGGATCTTGGCGTAAGCAGCGCTGGGTCACAGCGATTGGACGATCACGCTGAACCATTCCAGGCGGCTGGTTCCTACGGATTTGCACAACGCCATTCGTGTCATGCCGAATATACCAGTGACCGCATCGACAACCTGCACATCGCCCGAGGGGCCACGTCATGCTGACGGTTCCCGTCCGGGCGAACCATGGTAGGGTGACTCCATGCCACTCGACCTCGACATCGACCAGGAACGCCTCGCAGCGCTGTGCCGACACTACCACGTCGCCAAGCTGGAGCTGTTCGGCTCACGCGCCAAAGGCACGGCGCGTCCGGATAGCGATGTGGATTTGCTGGTCACGTTCGTTGGTAACCGCACGCCTGGGCTGGCGTTCGTGACGATGGCCGAAGAACTAGAAGCGGTATTTGGTCGCTCGGTAGACTTGCTAACGCGGGACACGGTCGAGCGTGACGAAAACCCCATCCGCCGCACCAGCATCCTCAGCCAGATCGAGCCGCTGTATGCCGCTTGAGGAACGGGACGAGGTGCGCCTGCGAGACATGCTCCTATGGTCGCGTAAGGCGATCTTAATTCTTGGTGAGCGGTCATTCGACGAGTTGCTGGCTAACGAAGAGAAGCGTCTGGCTTTGGTCCGCTGTGTCGAAGTCATCGGCGAAGCAGGTCATGATGTAACACCAACGGTGAAGGGCGCTCTCCCGCAAGTGCCGTGGCCAGCCATGTACGGCATGCGCAACCGCCTGATTCACGACTACGGCAATACCAACTACAAAGTCGTTCACGATGTGGTGACCAATGACCTTCCAGGGCTAGCATCGATCCTCGCTTCCTTCCTTACCCAACACGGCCACGTGGTCTGACGGGTGTTCGAGCGATCAGCGTGTAGTGCCCGATTCCTTTCCCTTGATTTTCCAGGTTATTTCCATGGATTTTTTCCACTCGCGTCCGAGTTGATAACCGATCACGCCACGCGTTGATAATGGTTGATCAGACCACCGACACGGGGAATCCGAACGACCTTTCCCGTTGCTGTCGGCACATCGCCGGATCCAAGCACGGTGCGATGGTCGATGCCTTGATGGGTTTTGCCCTTCAGCTACGACCATCCCAATTGTCTGCCCCTTCAAATACGACCATCCCGATCGGCTGACCACAGCATGGTCGTAGGTGGTCAACCCCAGAAGATACGAATAGGATCGGCATCGACCTCTGCGATAAGCGCCGCGAGGTCAGCAATTAGTGGTTGATGGTTGATGGGGGTGCGCCATCGGTGGCGCGGTGTCATGAATGGCTGATTTCAGGAAACACAAAAACACAGTGAATCTAGGGTTTTCGCATAAGTCTGTACCTCCACCGAACGGTGGGAGAACCCCCAACGTGCCTGCGGTGTTCAGGAAGTTGAAATTTTATGCACCGAAGTTCTTCCGCTCAAAATTCGTTCTGAATCCGCTTATACCCGCGCACCAGTTCGAGGTTGGTGATCGCGACGCTTTCTGAAAACGTGGTGACGTCTGGGCTGACCAGGGGGAGTTTCGCGAGTTCTTCGTCGTTATGAATATTGGACGTCGAGGGGATGTGAAAGTTCGGTGGGACGTGGCAGTTTTCGACCACGCTGTTATGGCGGATGACTGAGCCGGCGCCGATGGTGCAGTTGAAGACCACGCTGTTGAAACCGAGAAATACTCGGTCGCCGACTTCGCAAGGGCCGTGAACGATGGCACGGTGAGCAATCGAGGTGCGCTCGCCGATGGTGACGCGACCGCCCGCTTTTGAATGGATGACGACGCCGTCTTGGATGTTGGAATTCGCGCCGATGGTGATCGCTTCCATGTGGCCATGAACATCGGTTTCGTCGGCTCGAATCACCGCATACGGACCGATAAAGACGTTTTCACCGATAATAACTTTGCCGCAGATAATCGCCGTTGGATCGACGAAAGCCGATTCAGGAACGCTAGGCAGGTCGCCGGAAGGATTTTTGCGGATCATGAGGATGAGCTCCAGCGTGGTGACGGGCGGGATGCTGCCCTGGAGTGGCCAATGCTCAACCCGAGAACGCCCAGAGCTGAGGCGGAGGTGCAACCTACGAATGGTTGCTTCCATTCATCGTGGCTGAGCATCACCGCTCCATGAGAAAAACCGTTCTGATTACTGGCGCTTCTTCCGGCATCGGCGCTGCTACGGCGCTGTCTTTGGCTTCGACGTGGGACGTGGTGTTGGTCGCGCGCCGTCGCGAACGTCTGCAATCCGTTGCCGAACAGATCACGGCAGCTGGCGGAAAAACATGGGTTATTTCCTCTGATTTGACAGTTCCTGCGGAACCACAACGCGTAATCGCTCAAGCGGTGGCGTTGGCGGGCGGTCTTGACGCCTTAGTGAATAATGCCGGGATATTTACTACTTCGACCGTGGATGCGGTCACGGCAGAACACATCGCCGCATTGTGGCAGCTCAACGTGCAGGTGCCGATGGTGTTGAGTGCTGCGGCTATTCCGCATTTGGCGGCGCGTCGAGGATCGATAATCAATGTGAGTTCCGCCGCTGTGGATGCGAGCTTTGCCGGTTGCGCGGTGTACACGGCGACGAAATCGGCGTTGGAGGCGTGGAGTCGCATCGCTCGTGAAGAATTGCGCAGCAAGCATATTCGCGTTGGTGTGATCGCCCCAGGCGCCACTGATACCGACGTGTGGCCAGCGAGCAGCAGCTTTGATCGTTCGCGCATGTGTCGTGCCGACGACGTCGCCCAGGCGATTCGTCTGATGTTGGAAACGCCCGCGCACAGCAGCATCGATCGCCTGACGGTGACCCCGGCGGACGGTGCGTTCTGAGACCAATTCCCTTACAAGGCATCCTTAAAAGACGACTTCACATGAGGCGCAGAGACGCGGAGGTCAGAAGAGGAGAACTCGATTATTTTTCTCATCTGAACTCCGCGTCTCCGCGTCTCCTGTGAATTGCCTTTGTTGAACCAGGTCAAACAGGAACGGGTGAAAGGTAATCCTAAAAAACGCAGTAGGAATAAAACTTCCACCGCGAAGACGCAAAGACGCTAAGAAAAAACAAGAGTTTGAACAAAATGCGTATCATTTGTGTCTTCACCAAACGGGTGAATCTTGGCTTTGCTGTAAGTCCTTTGCGCTCTTGGCGTCTTTGCGAGAAAAGCTCACTCTACTGCGTTTTTTAGGGTAATGAGTATGAGGTACTGGCCACAGCGGCGATTATTTTTTATCTAGACGTCGAATTGCCGCCGGTGTCTGACTGCGGTCATTAACTCTGACGCGTGATGTCAGCGCCAGAACAACCAGAACGCCGCGACCGTCAGCGGTACCGGGATGAGGTCCATGAGAATACCCCAACCGGCGACTTTGGCGACTTTGTATTCTCCGCTGGAAAACGCGATGGCGAGCGGCGGAGATCCGAGCGGCAAGACGAATGATAAACCGCATGGCAGTGCGACGGCGAGGACTAAGGCGATTTCGTTGCCCTCAAAGCCAAGGGCTGGCGCGGCAGGGATGAGCAGCGGGACGAGCAAGGTGACGACTGCCGGATTTGAAAACAATTCCGTCAGGATAATGGTGAAGAGCGTGATGGCGGCGATGATCACCAGCGGTTCGTGTCCGATATTGCTGAAGGCTAGATTTCCCGCCCACACCGAAGCTCCGGTTGATTGCAGCGCGGCGCACAGCGCCAAGGCTCCGGCTTCCATGATCAGCAAATCCCACGGCACGTAGCGTTCGACTTCACTCCAGCGCCCAAGTCCGCTGCCGATGAGCACCGCTGCTGAGGCTAATGCGACCGGAGCCAAATAGGTCACGCCAAAGAAAGCCCAGGCGGCGATGGTCAGAATTAAGATGCCTAAGACGGCGCGTTGCCGTGGACCAAAACGACCAAGCTCGCGACGACGTTCGGCGAGGGCTTCGCGTGCCTGCGTGACATCCGGGACATCAATCGGGAAAGCGATTTCGAGAATGAACGCGGCAATAATGCCGAAGGGGATGGCGATCGGTAGGCTCATCGCCATCAGTTCAAAGAAACCAGGAACGGTGATGCCCTTGGTCTGAGCGATGCCCATCGCCAACGCGATACGCGCGCCGCCTAAATACGTGACGATGCCGCCGATTGAGCAGCCCCAGGCCAGAGCCAAAAATAATCCAGCGACATAGGAAGAACTTTGTCGTGGTTTGCCCAGCGCGTCACGAATGCGCGCAATCACCGGGAATAACATCGCTGCGACGGCATGTTCGGCGAGCAGGAAGCTGGCGAAAAACGACACCCAGAAAACGCCCTGACGTAATTTACGCGGGCTGGTTCCCACCGCGTTGAGTAAACGCAGCGCCGCGTGATCAACCACATGCGACGCGGTGAGTGCGCCAGCGATCAGGAAAATCCCGAGCAAAAAGAACACCACGCGATCGCCGAACCACGCCGATACTTGCGCCGGTGATCCGATGCCGCCAGCGACCAGCGCGACGAATACGCCCAGGCCGGTAACAACCAACGGCACGGCTTCAGTGACCCACAAAATCACCGCAGCAAGAAAGATCACGAGCGTGCGGGCGCCGAGTTGACTCAGGCCACCATCGGCAGATTTTATTGGGAGATCGTTGCTCCAGGTGTAACCGCCGATGAGTCCCGCAAGGACCAGCAAGACCACCGCTACGCGCCAGCCCCGGCGCATCAGCAACCAACCACGATGCGAGTCGATGAATTGAAGCGGCGAGGAATTTGGCGGAAGATCAAGGCTCATAGCGATTCTCGCTGCACCCGAAGAGATCGTCGGACGCTGGCATACAGGCGATCGTTCAGCGTTGGCACATAGGGCTCAAAACCCCATAAAGTACGGGGGAAACCGCGCAGGCGGCTATGCCACAGACCGTGTGCGCGCAGGTGGTCACCACGTTCGGCGCGCAGCGCAAGAATCGGTTCGGTTGGTACCAGCGCACCAGCAGGAACATCGTCTTCGCCGCCGGGCAGCGGACGAAACAGCGCCAAATTGGGAACGATGCCAGCGCTGGTCAACTGTGGTAAAGCGGCAGAAACGTGCTCCAGCGGTTCCAGGCCAAGCAGCAGATCCGTGGAAACCGCGCCGCGTGGAAAGATGCGTGCGGCAGCCCGCAAACCATGCATCAAGCGCTCATGACTGACGAAGCGACTGCGAATCGGCGCGACGTGTGCCGCTGCGCCAGCATCAAACGCCAGCAAATGATAGCTGATGGTGTCGCAACCAGCGGCGTACAGATCGAGCGTCAGCGCCGGATCTACCGGCGGTAATGCCGACACCGAAATCAACGTTGGCAGCGCGCGTTTGAGCGCGGTGATGTAGGGAGAGAGATCTGCCAAACCGCCGTCGTCGCGCAGCAGGTGACTGGCTTCTAAGTGGACCAAACGTGCGCCCGCGTACGCCCAGGCCGCTTCCGCGCAGGCGACCACGTCATCGACCGACCATTGTCCTTTTTGCAAAGGACGTTGCGGCGGCAGCCCTAAGAAACGCCGTGGGCGATCCAGGCCAAGACCGTCACGCGCGGCAAATGGCGCGATCACCAACCACACGCCGTGCACCGCACCGATGTCGCCGCATGACGCGCCGCTGGGGGTGCGTTCATGGCGGAACCGCGCGGTATCGGGCACGCTCACCGGAATATTTCCGTGGCGCGGATGCCGTAGTTGCAGCGTGTTGGTGGCGCTCAAATTTAACAGGTACGGCGAGGTCCGTGCATAGCCTGGGGCGATGCACACATTGGTGCACCAACCTCCAGGAAGGATCAAATCGATACCTTCCGAAGCATTGCTGTTGCTTGCGCTACCACTCACTAATGCGAGGTCGAAACCTGCGGCGATGACGTCCTCACCAAGGCGCACGCCTTGGTTGGTGAGGTCGAGTCGCAGCGCCGCGACTTCGGCGGCGGCTGCGGTTGCGGCCATCGCTCAGCCGCCCGCAATTGCCGGCACGACGTCGATCAGATCGCCGTCCTTCAGCGCAGTTTTTTGACCGTCAAGAAAACGAATGTCTTCTTCACCAACGAAGACATTGACGAACCGGCGGAGTTTTCCCGTCTCGTCGCATAGCCGTGCTTTAATGCCTGGATGCGCGACTTCGACCGCAGCCAAAGCCTCATCGATGGTGGCAGCCATGACCTCAATGGTCTCTTTGCCAGCAGTCAAATTACGCAGCACACTGGGAATACGCACGGATACGGTCATGGCAGGCTCCTTTTCAGACGGGCGCGGATGATGAAGCCGTGAAGGAGAGGGGCAAGCACTTGGCGCTATCAGCTGGCCGAACTTGGCATCTCTAGGATTTCCCCGACTTCGCGCGGGTTCCCTGCTTCCGTCGCAAGTGGTCTGCTCTACGGTCCGCGCCATGCCCGTCGACCCGCAGCTATTACCACTGAGCATGATCGCCATCGTTGGCGGATTGATGATTTTTGCGCTGCTGCTGTTGTTCGGCGTCAAGCTGATCCGCTGGCTGAAATTGCCGCAAGATTTACCCGAAGGCCCGCGTTTTGAGCCACCGCCGCCACCATCGGTGTTACGTGGCGATCGTACCGCAGCCGCAGCGACGGCGGCAGTGCAGGCGCGTTTGCAGACGATCTATACGCAGGCGCATGCGGTGGTGCGGGCAGCGGCGGAATGTCAAGAATTGCACCACTTCGTTAGATCGGCAGGTCCAGTGGAACCGTTCGCAGCGGTGGCCCCGGTGACGGAGCGTTGCTCAGCCGCTGCGGTGACGACCGCAACGGCGATGGAGCACGTGCTGGCGACTTTTGATCGTCGGTTGCGCACCGACCGCGCAGCGGTGACGGTCGCCGACATAGAGGCCGTCACGCGTGAGATCGGCAGTCATGCGGTGGTTGCTCAGGGCGCTTTGAGCGAAGCCCGCGCGGCCATCGCTCCGCTGCCAAACGGCGGCGCAAATCGTCGTTTGTATATGTTGCTGGCTTTGCTTGCGGTGATGATCGTGTGGGTTTTTGCCATGCAGTATATTCTGAGAAAATAGCAGAAAGTAACCATGCCGTTATCGTTAGAAGCGGCTCTCCGTTTGCAGCCTGAACCGGTGCGACGCTTTCTTGATGCTGCCATCAGTGCTGATTCGTTGACCACCGACATGCTCGTTGCCGCCGGAGTTCCGCATTATGAGGCGACGCTGTATTGTCGTCGCCTGCACGCTGCCGGCGAACTGGTCGACGGCGGTTGGACGTTGCCCGCTCTTGATGGCTATCGGCAATTACTTGCGCCACCGGCAGAACCGCCGCGTCGACTCGATCGTTTGCATGAAGGCGAACGTCCGCGCGAAAAAGCACTGCACAGCGGCATTCGCTCATTGAGCGACACGGAATTACTGGCGTTGTTATTACGCACCGGCGGCGGCGACGAAGGCGTCCTCGAATTCGCCGATCGCTTGTTGGCTGACCATGACGGATTGCTGGGTTTAGCGCGCAGCGAAATCGACACCTTGCTGGAAGCGCGCGGCCTTGGCCCAGCCAAAGCAACCGAACTCGCCGCTGCATTCGAACTCGCCAACCGCGTTGCCAGCGCCACGCGTCGGCGCGAGCGACCCAAACTTATTTCACCAGAATTCACCGTCGAACACCTGCGTGAATTGGTCTTGCTCGATCATGAACGCTTCTGGTGCTTGCCGCTCGACCCACGCAGCGGACTCATCGGCGAACCGCGCCAAATATCACAAGGCGACGTCGACGGCACCGACGCCGGCCCCCGCGCATTTTTCCGCGCCGCCCTGACCGCTGGCGCAACCTCATGCATCGCCGTGCACAATCACCCCACCGGCGACCCCAGCGCATCCCCAGCCGATCTCGCCGTCACCGTCCGCTTAGTTGCCGCAGGCCGCACGCTCGACGTCAAACTTGTCGATCACGTCATCGTCGGCGACAGCGGCCGCTTCGTCAGCATCCGCCGGGATCATCCGGAATGTTTTCGCTAGTGCAGCGTCAGAGCAAAAACGCTGAATTATAGGCTGATAAAAAGGCTACAGATTACAGGCTACGGACTCCTGGTTTTGTTCGACGTCGCCGCAAGATCGCCCAGGCGCGTTTCCCGCTCTTGCGAACTGGCCGACTGAACTAGCTTTGCGCGAGTTTTTGCCTGACCGGCGGTGCCGGGGCTGCGGAGCGGATCCGCAGACTCCTGGGCGTAGCTGGTGGGCCCCGACGCACGTCGTGGAAACCAAAGGGACTTCACATGCCGAAACGCACGGACCTCAAAAGCATTCTCATCATTGGGTCAGGGCCGATTGTTATCGGCCAAGCCTGTGAATTCGATTATTCCGGAACTCAGGCGTGCAAGGCGCTGCGCGAAGAAGGCTATCGCATCGTGTTGGTGAACTCCAACCCGGCGACCATCATGACCGATCCGGAGATGGCCGACGTCACGTATATCGAACCGATCACGCCGGAATGCGTGCGCAAAATTATTGAGCGCGAACGTCCGGACGCGGTGCTGCCGACGCTGGGCGGACAAACGGCATTGAATACGGCGATGGCGCTGTGGGAGAACGGCACCTTCCAAGAGTTCAACTGCGAAATGATTGGCGCTACTCACGAGGTCATTCAGCGCGCTGAATCACGCGAGAAATTCGCCATGATTATTAAGAAGCTCGGCCTGGGGATGGCGCGCGCGTTCAAGGCAACGACTTGGGAAGAAGCACAGAATGCGGCAAAGCAGCTGCATTTGTGGGAACCCGGTGGTCCGACGGCGGCGATGATTCGTCCGTCGTTTACCATGGGCGGTTCTGGCGGTGGTTTGGTCACCACCGCAGAACAGTTCGAAACCATCGCGAAACGCGGGCTGATGTTGTCGCGTACCAGTGAACTTTCGATTGAAGAATCGCTGTACGGCTGGAAGGAATTCGAGCTGGAGGTGATGCGCGATAAAAATGATAACGTCGTCATCATTTGTTCGATTGAGAATCTTGATCCGATGGGCATTCATACCGGTGACAGCATCACCGTCGCGCCGATTCAAACCTTGAGCGACCGCGAGTACCAGCGCATGCGCGATGCGGCGTTGGCGATCATTCGCGAGGTCGGGGTTGAAACCGGCGGTAGCAATATTCAATTCGCGACCGACCCCAAAGATGGCCGCATGGTGGTCATTGAGATGAATCCGCGCGTTTCGCGTTCATCGGCGTTGGCATCTAAAGCCACGGGCTTTCCGATTGCGAAGATCGCGGCCAAGCTGGCGATCGGATATACCCTGGATGAATTGAAGAACGATATCACGCGTGAAACGCCCGCGTGTTTCGAACCGACCATCGATTACGTGGTGACCAAAGTGCCGCGTTTTGCTTTTGAGAAATTCATCGAAGCTGACGACACGCTTGGTTATCAAATGAAGTCGGTTGGCGAAGTGATGGCCATTGGCCGGACGTTCCGTGAATCGCTACAAAAAGCGTTGCGCGGGATGGAAATTGGCGCCAGTGGCCTGGGCCCCAAAAACGAAACGGACTACGGCGATCCGACAAAGAAGGCTGAATATTTGCAGCATATCAAGCGCCCAACGTCCGGACGCCTGTTCGAAATTCGCCTCGCTTTCCAGGCTGGCGCAACCCTCGAAGAGATTCAGGCCGCGACCTGTATCGATCCCTGGTTCTTGCGTCATTTGCAAACCATCATCGCGCATGAAGCCGCATTGAAGGCGACCTCGCTGGATAAAATTGACACCGCGACCATGTGGGAAGCAAAGCGCGATGGTTTCAGTGACAAGCAATTGGGCTTTTTGTGGAATCAAAGCGAAGACGCGGTTCGCGCAAAACGTTGGCAGGCAGGGTTGCATCCAGCCTATAAACTGGTTGATACCTGCGCTGCCGAGTTCGCCGCTTTCACGCCGTACTATTATTCGACCTATGAACAGGAATCCGAAGCGCCGAAATCGACCGCTCGTAAGATTATGATTTTGGGCG
>JANMYZ010000324.1:0-2286 GCA_031382605.1 Planctomycetota bacterium
CGAACAGCTTGGTGGCGGTGGCATTGAAAGCGGTAAATTCAGCGTGGCCGAAGATCGCCGGTTTGATGTCGGCAACCGCCACGCGGAGCTGACTATAACCTGGACGCGCTGGTGCAAACAGCGCCGCACGGACGGCGGGCAAAACTTTCCAATAGCGTTTAAGTCCATCCAGATCGCGCTCGGGAATGCCACCTTGCAGATGGCCGTTGATGTCCTGCAAATCTTCCGCCTCCGTGCTGTCGATGTAACGCGGCAGGTTGAGATTGTAGTCGTTCTTCGCCGCAGCGATTTCGCTGATCGGCACCAACCGACTATAGCCAGGCACTTCCATCTGTTTGCTAAAGGTGTCGACGATACGGTGCAGATCTTGTTCACGCAGACGATTTTTGGGGCCGTCTTTACGGCAACCTTTGGACGCATCGATCATGAAGATCGCGCCAGTACCGTTAGCACGCGCCGACGCACCGGCCTTATCCAGCAGGATGATGCAGGCGGGAATGCCTGTGCCGTAAAATAGATTCGCTGGCAGGCCAATAATGCCTTTCAGGTAGCCGCGCTGAATCAGATTCTTGCGGATGGCGGCTTCGGCGTTGCCACGAAACAACACGCCGTGCGGCAGAATGCACGCGCCCTGGCCACTCGGTTTGAGCGAGCGCAAAATATGCAGTAAATACGCGTAATCGCCCTGCTTGGCTGGCGGCACACCGTAAGGCGCGAAGCGTTCGAAAGGATCATGCGCCGGATCCAACCCGGTGCTCCAGCGTTTGTCGCTGAAGGGCGGATTGGCGACCACGTAGTCGAACGTGCGCAGCGCCTCGCCCTCTTTAAAATGCGGCGTGGTTAGCGTATTGCCCTGCATGATCTCTGCCGTCGGATAATCGTGCAGAATCATATTCATGCGCGCCAGACCGGCAGTGGATGAATCTTTTTCCTGACCATACAGCGTCACCTGCACGTCGCGGTCGTGAGCGGCCTCGGCACCGACCTTCAGCAGCAATGAACCCGAACCACAAGTCGGATCGCACACCGTGGTTTTGCTGGTGGTGCTGGCCTGACGAATGCCAAGCACCTGAGCGATAATGCGGCTGACTTCCGACGGCGTGTAAAATTGACCTTTGCTCTTGCCGCTTTCGGAAGCGAAGTGCCGCATCAGATATTCATAGGCGTCACCGAGCAGATCGTCGCCATCACTGCGGTTGCGCGAAAAATCGAGCGCGGGATTTTCAAAGATGGCGATGAGATTGGTCAGGCGTTCGACCATTTCTTTATCACTGCCCAGCTTGGTCGGATCGTTGAAGTCCGGCATATCGGCCAAGTGGTTAGCCTGAGCCAGCGGCGCGAGGATCTTCTTATTAATCTGATCGCCAATGTCGGACTTGCCCTTCAACGCAACCATATCGGCAAAGCTAGCGCCCGCCGGAATCTGGATCGGCGCGTAAGCCTGACCGGCGTAGCGATCGCTGATGTATTTCACGAACAGCAGCACCAAGACGTAGTCCTTGTACTGACTGGCATCCATGCCGCCGCGCAGCTCGTCGCAGCTAGCCCACAACGACGAATACAATTCAGATTTGGTAAGCGCAGAGCGACGGCCAGAGCTGGCGCGCATAACCGGTTCGGCGGTGGGCGCTACGGCTGTCGGTGTTGGACGCGGACGTTTACCGGGAGTCGCGGTGTACGCTGCGGATTCCTCCGCCACACGCTGCGCCGTCGTCGCCGTCACACGCCGAACGGTGCCGCCGCGACCTTGCCCCTTCAGGAGAGCACCAGTCGCCACCAGCGCATCCTTAGCGGCGGAGTAACGAACTTCGCTCCACCCCAGCTGATCACGCACCGCAGCATTGCCGATGGTAGATCCATCCGTGGGTACGAGGTCGAGAAGTTTTTTATGGTCGAGTTGGGTTGGCACGGGCGCGCGCTAGCAAACAACAGTATGCAGGCGAGAGGGCAGGAAGTTGATCGAAGCTGATCGTCTTCGATCCGGGCGGAGCAAAGGAACGAGCGGCGAGCGAGTTACCCCGCAACATTTCCATCTGCCCTGGCGCGCTCCTGCAACTGCCGTTGAACTTCGCGAGTCCACTCCACTGGGCTCAACTTCGCGGGCACGATCACAACTGTCTCGCGACAATTCGGATTGCCGGGCGCGGCGCACGGATGAGCAGCAGCAGAACGGTCAGTCCGACAATCGCCACAATCTCAACGCTGAGTCTGCTAAAATCGATTTCCGTGCTCCATGGCCGAGCCAATAAAGGATGGCTGAGCCAATAAAGGAGAGCCAATAAAGGA
>JANMYZ010000325.1:0-12156 GCA_031382605.1 Planctomycetota bacterium
CCTCAGGCGTCGGTCGCCAATCGCAACGCGCTGAAAAATCAGGCTATCGAGTTATTGGAAGTCGCTGATCCGCACGATCCGCAGCAAGTCGCTCAGGCATTGGGGCGTTACGGTTTCAACGATGTTCTGGTCGAAGGCGGCGCGCACATTCACGGCGCGTATTTGCGCGCCGGGATCTACGACCGTCTCGAATTGTACCTGGGATCGCAGACCATCGGCGGCGGCCTGGGCGTCGCCGCCGGTCCTGGCGCAGACCTCATGAACGAAGCTCGTCGTTGGCAATACGAAGATCGCCCAGTGATGCTCGACGACACCATCTGCCTCCGTTTACGCAAACCACCGCTCCTAGAATTAGGCGACGAACCAGTGGTGGTCGAGGGCGAGTAGGCTGTTTCATGTCCGATGTCCGATGTCCGATGTCATCGTGGGCTGTAAATGTTGGTGTTGAATGACGTGAAATGGCAGACTCCAGTTAAACGGAGCACGCAGCCCAACCAGACATCGGACATCGGACACCGGACATCGGACATAGAATGGTATCTTTCGCCCGTCCGGATGTTCCGTACACCAGCGACCCATGCTGCTCGACTGGTTAAAATTAGTACGTGTGACCGGGCTGGTCACCATTTTGACCAACATCATCGCGGTGGTGGTGACGGCGGTTTACGCCAGCGAAGGTCTTGATCCGAGTTGGTTGATTAAGCGTTTGTATGATAATGGATTTGCCCACGGCGCGTGGTTGGTGACCGCGAGTTGTTTGCTGTATCTCGCTGGCATGTTGTGGAATGATTTGGCGGATGTTGGACGTGATCGCGTGTTGCATCCGCGTCGTCCGCTGCCATCGGGACGCATTCATTTGGGAACGGCGTATATCGTCGGCGTGTTGTTGGCGGTCGGGGCATTAATCAGCGCGGCAATGGTGGGTGTCCATGCATTTTATGCGGCTGGCGTGGTATTGAGTTTGATCATGCTCTACAATTTAGTGACCAAGGATATTCCTTGGATCGGCAGTTTGACCATGGGCGCGGTGCGCTTCAGTCATGCGATTTTCGCGCTGATGTTGCTGGGCACCGATTACCTCAAGCTGGCGGTGCTGGGACAAAGCGCACCAGGTCATGGCATGCTGTTGGCCTATCCGTTGATTCTTGGCGTCTATATTTTCGCGGTCACGCTGGTGAGTGAATTAGAGAGCCGCCCAGGTCGACGGTTTGAGTTATTGCTGGGCGGCGGGTTGCTGTTTGGCGCTGTCGGGGCGGGCGGATGGATGTTGGTGAATGCTCACTGGATCAGCCATTTATCACAGCGCGATAGCACCATTCATGTGGTCGCCATTGGTTTGTCGGCGGTTATGGGTGTGGTGTTGTTCGGTTTATTGTTGTGGCGCATCTGGCATCCGTGGATGGCGGCACTGCGTTCTGGTCGCAGCGAGCAAGTCGGCCCGGTGGTCGGATCAGCACTTGGCGGCATTATCTTTTTGGATGCCTTGATCGCGACCTCTGCCCATCCGGTGGGTGGTTTGGTCATTCTGTGTTTGCTGCCGATTTTCCTGTTCGGGAAGCGTGTCGTGCGGATGGATTGAGAGGGAAATCCGAGGCTGAGTTTGGACGTACGGGTAAAGGGTAAGATTCATGCTTCAATTCTGATCTTGACGCATACCTAAGGCAGTGACTGTTACGTGAGCCAATGCGTAGCCAGCCCGAAATTCTTATTGTTGAAGATGACGTCACTACGGCCTGGGTGGTGGAGCATCAGGTCAAAAAAATGGGCTATCGGGTTATGGCGGTGGTCGCGAGTGGCGAAGCGGCCTTGGCTCACGTTGCGCAACGTCGTCCGGATCTGGTCCTGATGGACGTGACGTTGAATGGGGCGATGGATGGAATTGAAACGGCTCAAGAACTCCTGCGGGGTGACGATCCCATGCCGGTGGTTTTCTTAACCGCGCGTAATGATCATGCCACCATGGAGCGTATTCGTGGCTCAATGCCGTTCGCTTGTTTGATGAAGCCGCCAGGAGAAGACGAGCTCAATGCGGCCATTGGTATGGCTTTGCGTGGTCAAGACCGAGAGCATCAGGCGCGGCGTTCTCAGCATGATTTGGCGCTGGTGCTCGACGTGATTGCGGATGCGGTTATTGCGCTCGATAACGCTGGTTGTGTGACATTTCTCAATACGGCGGCAGAGCGTCTTTGTGGCATCGATCGTTCTGCTGCTGACGGTCGCTTGGTCGACGATGTGCTGCCGGCGTTGGTGACGTTCGATGATCACGGAGGAAGAGCCTGGAATCGGCTGCTTGCCAGCGGGTTCGGCGAGCGGTCGTTGACGCTGCGGGATGGCACTGCGGGCACGCGGGTGGTGCGTTGTGTGATCGCGGCAGCTTCCAGCGGTGGAATGGGCGAGGCCGTAACCGTGATCACGGTCAGCCATTTGGCAGCACAGCAACAAGACCATGTCGATCGCCTTCAATTACAGGCTGAGGTCACGCGCATGGGCCGGGCGCTGAAGGTGCTCAGCGAAACCTCGCGAGTGCTGCACAGCGCCAAGAGTGAGACGGAATTATTCGATGAAGTATGTCGGTTATCGGTGGCACTGGGGTATCGCTTGGCCTGGGTTGGGATGGCCTGTCACGACGATGAACGCACGGTGGAACCGGTGGCGCGAGCCGGTTACCATGACCGTTATCTGGATGAAGTCCGCCTGACCTGGGGCGATGACATCGAAGACGAAGGACCAACAGGTGCGGCGATTCGTAGCGGAAAAATGGTCATCGCGCGCGACATTTTAGCCGATGAACGCTTTAGCGACTGGCGCATGGAAGCGGCGAAGCGTGGCTACGCGTCCGGGATTGCTTTGCCGCTGACCGTGGGTGAAAGAACGGTCGGCGCATTGACCATCTATGCGATCGAAGGTGATTCTTTTGGCGCAGAAGAAGTCCAGCTGTTGCGTGAGCTGGCACAGAATATGTCGTATGGTTTATTGGCGCTGCGTGGACGCAGTGAACGTCATCGGGTCGAGCAGGATCTGTCCAAGGCAGAGGCGCGTTACCGTGCCTTGGTTGAAAAAATTCCCGTCGTTACCTATGTCGCCGCCGCCGACGATCTGGGCAGCCGATTGTACCTCAGTCCGCAGATCACCACGCTGACGGGTTTTCATCCCGAGCGTTGGACTTCGAACCCAACATTTTTTTTCAATCACATCCATCATGGAGATCGCGTGCGCGTGATGGATGAACTCGCACGGTGTAAAGACGGTGGCGTACCACTGGCGGTCGAGTACCGCTTATTGACCAGCGATGGGGCGGCGGTGTGGATTCGCGATGAAGCAAAAATTGTTCGTGACGATGGTGGACGTCCGCAGTTTATCCATGGTGTGATGATGGATATCAGTAGTCGACGTTTGGCCGAAGACTCTCTGCATCATGCCCACGAAGCGTTACAGGCGGTGATTAACGCTTCTCCGCTGGCGATTTTTACCCTCGACCCAAGCGGTTGCGTGGGTTCGCTGTGGAATCAAGCGGCCGAGCGCTTGTTTGGTTGGCACGAAGCGGAAGTTCGCGGTCGGCCATTGCCGACCGTTACTGACGAAAAGCGCGCCGAGTCACGGATGTTTCTTGCCCGTGTGCTGGGCGGTGAAAGTTTTACCGATGTCGAAATTCAGCGCGTCCATCGCGATGGTACGGTTATTGATCTGAATATGGCTGCTGCGCCCATGACGAATCAAGACGGTCACATTATTGGCGTGATCGGAATGTTCGTTGATATTTCCAGTCGAAAACGTGCAGAGGTCGCGCTCGCTACGGCCCAGCGCGATGCCACGGTCGGGCGCATGGCGGCGGTGGTTGCTCACGAAATTAACAATCCTCTCGCGGCGATTAAAGCTTGGCTGGATCTTCTGCGCACCGATTTGGCCCAGGTGCCAGAGGGCAGCGAAAATCTTCGGATGATTGCCGAGCAGGTTGACCGCATTGCACGGACTGTGCGCAATCTTCTCGGTTTTGCTCGTCAGCGTGAAGGCCGAGAACATCGCGTCCCAGCGACGGTGCTCATTCGCACGGTCGCCGCTTTGTTTCATGGTCGCATGCGGACTCGGGGAATCTTTTTTGTCTGTGCCATTCCCGATGACCTGCCTGCCGTGCATGGCGACAACGATCAGCTGCAAGAAGTCTTGATCAATTTATTGGAAAATGCATCGCAGGCGCTGAGCCCAGGTTGTCACTGCCATGTTCGTGCGGCAGTCCATCAGCAGTGTCTTGAAATTGAGGTTGAAGACGATGGTCTTGGCCTTGGAACTGACCCGGAACGTTTGTTCACGCCGTTTTATACCACCAAGGTCAACGGCACCGGACTTGGATTATCAGTAGCGCGACGCATATGTGTTGCGCATGGTGGCAGCCTGACGGCAGAAAACATGGACCAAGGTGGCGCGCGCTTTCGCGTGACGTTACCCGTCCTGATGACGATGGAGATATCATGAAGGTTGTTTTAGTTGAAGACGATGACGCGCTGCGCACGGCCTTGGCTGAATTACTCAGACGAGCCGGGCATCAGGTGTCGAACTGTCCAGACGGCGCCACCGGGCTGAAGGCCGTCGATGAGGCTGATCTGTTGGTCACTGATCTGCGCATGCCTGGATTCGATGGCTTGTCGCTGCTGCGCGAGGCCCGTTTACGGCGGCCATCGTTGCAGGTGATCGTCATGACCGGTTACGGCTCGATTGGCTCTGCGGTCGAAGCGATGCGCCTGGGTGCGCGAGCGTACATGACCAAACCATTTGAGATTGAAGAACTCTTGCTGCATCTGCGCGAAGTCGAAACGATCTATCGTCTGCGTGGCGTCCCGACCGCTGGTCGCGGTGATTTGGTTGGCTCTGGCACCGCCATGCGTCGCGTGTACGGCGAAATCGACGTCGCCGCATCAAGCGATGCTCCGGTGCTGATAGTTGGTGATACCGGCACTGGCAAAGAACTCGTCGCGCGGGCGATTCATCAGGCCTCGCGTCGTTCACAGGGTCCGTTTATCGCGGTCAATTGCGCAGCGATTTCACGCGAGCTTATTGAAAGTGAATTGTTCGGCCATGAACCCGGATCCTTTGCGGGCGCCCAGGGCCGCAAACGTGGGCGCTTTGCTTTGGCAAAAGGTGGCACGTTATTTCTTGACGAAATTAACTCGCTGCCGCTCGATTTACAGCCCAAGTTACTGCGCGCTATCGAAGCGCAGGAAATCTGGCCCGTCGGCGCCGAAGCGGCAGAACCTACCGATCTCCGCTTGCTTGCCGCAAGCACGGTGAAATTGGATGTCATGGTGCGCGAAGCACGTTTTCGCGAAGACCTGTATTACCGTCTGCATGTGCTCAGTGTCGTGCTGCCTTCGTTGCGTGAACATCCAGAAGATATTCCGCAGATCGTGCACGCATTATTGGTTCGTGCAGCCGGCGGTGTCGAGCGTCATAGCATTACGGCGACGGCCTTGTCGAGCCTCGTCGCGCGGTCGTGGCCCGGTAACGTCCGTGAATTAGCCAGTGCCCTTGAGCGCGCGCTGGCCCGCGCAGCAATTAGCCAACCCGGAACGTCTGGCCTGGCTCCGTTGTCCATTTCGGTCGAACATTTGGATCCGTTGCCATTGGGAATCACCCCGATGGCTTTCAAACAAGGACGTGAACGCGCCGCCGAGGAATGGGCCCGCGTGGCCATTCGTAACGCCTTGACCAGATCGCGCGGCAATACCTCAGAAGCCGCCAGAATTTTAAAGATGAGTCGCACCGCGCTTCTACGTTTGATCAACAAATACGCCCTGCGTTAGTCGGTGTTCGAGAGCCGCTGAGACCTGCGTCTTGCACTTTCCGTCGGGCGCATCAGCGACATCATCTTGCGCTATGGATGACGTTTCGAACTCTGGCATCAGCGTGGCGCTGAACTCCGCCTACCCGGACGCCCACTGTGAATTGTTGGCGCGTGATCCGTGGGAATTGCTGGTCGCGACCATTTTATCAGCGCGGACGACCGATGTGCAGGTCAACAAAGTCATGGCGGTGCTGACCGAACATTACCTGGGACCGCAGGTGATCGCCGAACTGGATCATCGCGAATTAGATCGCGTAGTTCGTCATGTGCCGCTGCACCGACAAAAATCACGCGCCATCGTTGAGGCAGCCCGCGCGCTCATCCGTTTGCACAACGGTCGGGTGCCAGAGACTCGCGAAGAACTGTCCGCTCTGCCAGGGGTCGGCCGCAAGACCGCAGCGGTGGTGTTGGGTAATGCTTTTGGCATTCCGGCGATTGCTGCCGACGTTCATGTACAGCGTATCGTTTATCGTCTGGGTTGGACCGCGCGCGAGCATCCGCTTGAAGCCGAAGAGGCACTGGTTCAACGTTTCCCGCCGCAGCATTGGGTGCGGTTATGTCATCAGCTCATTCGCCTGGGCCGTGATTGCTGTCGGCGGATGAAACCGCGTTGCGTGCGCTGTCCGCTGGCATCATTTTGTAAACGCCAGGGGGTTTCGGACGCGCTCGGGATCTCAAAGTTGGACTCAGCAAGTCACGACGAAGCGTGAAACTGTCCCCCAACCTGAAAACTACTTTACCGCAAAGAACGCCAAAGACTTCCATCAGAGAAAGACCGACCGGTTTGGTGAGGTGTTCAACCTATGCGCGTGTTTATCCTAACCCTTTGCATTTTCCTTGGCGTCTTTGCGTCTTCGCGGTGGAAGTTTGCATTCCAACTGCGTTTTTTGGTTTCAAGAAGGCTCCCGGACTTCCTGACTTTCGGTTGATCGGGCGTTCCTACTGTTCCCGCCATGGCATTCATCGGTGAAGACCAAGTACGGCAGGTAAAATCGCGCATCGATCTGGTGCAGCTGATGGGCGAATATACGCCACTACGAAAAGCTGGAGCCAACTTCACCGGTTGCTGTGCTTTTCATCAAGAACGTACGCCGTCGATGCATGTGTATGTGGATCAACAAAGTTATCACTGCTTTGGTTGTGGTGCGCACGGCGATGCGATTTCTCTGATTCGCGACAAAGAACATCTGGAATTTTCAGACGCCGTCGAGCTTCTTGCCCGGCGCGCAGGCATTGAGTTGGTCTACAAAAATGCCGGAGCCAACCAACTTGCCCGAGGTGATCGCGACGGCCTTATGCAAGCGGTGGAGTTCGCGGTCGGATTTTATGAGCGGCAGTTGTGGGAAGCACCAGAAGCCCAGGAAGCACGTGATTATCTGGCCAGTCGTCATTTGACGCAGGCAGCGTGCATTCGTTTTCGCCTTGGCTGGTCACCCGGACGCGGTCGTTTGGTCGAGGAAGCTCGCCGTCACGGTATCCCGGTAAAATCATTGCTGGCCACCGATTTGGCGCTCGATCGTGAAGGTCGGCTGGTCGATCGTTTTTTTGAACGGGTGATGTTTCCCATCTCTGATCGCTTTGGCCATCCCATCGCGTTCAGCGGTCGACTGTTGCCAGCGGCAGAACGCAAAGCCAAAGACGAAGGCCGTGGCGTCGGAAAATATGTGAATAACACCGACACGCCGCTCTATCACAAAGGTGCGACGGTTTTTAATCTGCATCGTGCGCGCACGCTCAGCCGCGATCGCGGTCGTTTGATCGTGATGGAAGGGCCAACGGATGTGATGGCCGCAGATGAAGCGGGCTACGGTGAATGTGTCGCCGTGTTGGGCACCGCGCTTACCGGAGAACACGCCAAGCAGTTAGGCAATTTAGTTGGATCGACCGGTCGCTTAATTATTTTGCTTGATGGTGATCGCGCAGGCCAAGCCAATAGTTTAAAAGCGATTCGTACCTGCTTGCAAGCTGGCGTGCCCGTGCGCGTGGCGATGTTGCCTGATGAACTGGATCCAGCGGAACTCTTGGGTGATCCAGCGCAGCGCGAGCGTGGCCGTCAAGTCATGGAACAAGTCATCGGCACAGCCCGCGCCGATATCGATCATCTTTTGCGAACGCTCGCGCCGCGTCCATACGAGCTAGATAATCGCGCTCGTTTGGCGGTTGCCGATCAAATTCTTGAGGCCGTTCGCCCCATGCCAGACGCGGAACTGCGCTCGCTGCATTTACGTGATGTCGGCGATTGGCTTGGCATGGAACGTGGGCGTTTGGAGAAACGCTTAGCTGGCGATGGTAAAGCCGCGCCCAGCGTCGACGACGCGACCGACGCCAATGCACCACCGCCGATAGCGACGTTGTCGCCAGCGCAGGAATTGTTGCTGCACATCGTCATTCAACGACCTGATTTGCGTGCCGTTGCTGCGGGCGAACTGCTGCTAGAAGCGAGCGCATTCCCCGAGCCATGGAAAGACATCGTTAGCCAGTTGCTGATCGATCACGCGGCCGACCTCCACGCGCTCAGCATGCTGGAAGTAGTTCAACAACATCCGCAGCTGCACGCCGCAGTTTATCGCTGGGCGACAACTCCCATGGAAGCCCGCGTGCCGAGTGTCACCGATGTCGCCGGAGCCATGACCGAGGCGGTCCACGGCCTGCGGCAAGCGTCATTACGTGAACGGCTACAAAAACTGACCTTTACTATTTCTGAAGCAGAACGCGCCCGAGATTTTTCCCGCGCTGGCGCCTTGAGTTTGGAAAAGCGCGATATTCAACGCCAACTCAGCGACCTGCGCGGCCAGTCGGGTTTGACCAGCGGGTAATGCCAGCGGGTAATGCCAGCGGCCTAGCCAGAAGCATAAAAGCCTATTTTTACAGCTTTAAAATCGTTCTGCGTGCAGCAAAAGCTGCGCACTTGGTTCGAGTTGGGCCGCTTACTCGACCTTGAAGATCGGCACTCAAGCGATCACCATGCGACCAGCGGAGAATTCCATGGTGCAGAAATCTGATGGCATGACGTACGCCCCCAAGGGCAAGCTGTCTCCAGTGGTCGCGGCTGGTGGATTTCGTTTTGCCGTCATGCATTTGGACCACGGTCATATTTACGGCATGTGCAATGGCCTGCTGGAAGCCGGCGGCGAACTGGCGATGGTTTATGACACCGATCCGGCTCGGGTCGCGGTTTTTCTTCAGAGTTTTCCGCAAGCCAAGGTGGTGTCCGATGAGCGCGCGATCTTAGAGGATGCCACCATTCGTCTGGTCGCTGCTGCGGCGATACCATGTGATCGCGGGCCGCTGGGCTGTCGAGTGATGGAGCACGGCAAAGATTATTTCACCGACAAGACGCCCTTCACGTCGCTGGCTCAACTGGCGCAGGCGCGAGCCATCACGTCGCGCACTGGACGGCGGTATTTCGTTTATTTCAGCGAACGTCTGCATGTGGAATGCGCGGTGGAAGCCGGTCGTTTAATAAATGCCGGAGCCATCGGACGGCCCGTGCAAGTCATCGGTCTTGGGCCGCATCGTCTGGGCGATCCGGCCAAACGCCCAGCGTGGTTTTATGAACGCGCCAAATACGGCGGAATTTTGTGTGATATTGGCAGCCATCAGATCGAACAGTTCTTGGCCTACACCAATAACACCACCGCCACCATTCAGGCGGCTAAAGTCGCCAATTATCATCACCCTCAGTTTGCTGAACTCGAAGACTTTGGCGATCTGACGTTAATCGGTGGCAACGGCGCTACTGGATATCATCGCGTCGATTGGCTGACGCCGAAAGGCCTCGCCACCTGGGGTGATGGCCGCACGATGATTCTGGGAACTGAGGGCTCTATTGAATTACGTAAATATTTGAACGTCGCAGCCGAACGCACGGGTGATCATCTCTTCTTGGTGGATCAGCACGGCGAACGTCATCTGCACGTGGCGGGCACGATTGGCTTCCCGTTTTTTGGCCAACTCATTCGTGACAGTTTAGATGGAACCACCACGGCAATGACTCAAGAACATATTTTTCTAGCGGCCGAACTTTGTCTGGTAGCGCAGCAACAAGCGGTGCGCGTTAAGTGAACCTAAACGCAGCGATAGAACACCGTCCGACCGAGCCGGAACCAAAGGTTCATCTTCGTCTCGGCCGGCTGTTTCGATGTAACGCCTTCTCTCTTCCTCTCGTTCTCGGTGTTTTATCGCTGGTTTTAGGCTGAATTGGCGTTTGTAGGTCAGCGACGAGTTTATCGGTGAGCACGCTCAATAATCGCCATTCGATTCCTATCAATTCGCGGGAGCACCTTATTTCTGGGGAACCAACTTGAGCATCGCTTCGCCCATCGCTTCACCGACAAGGCAATATGACTCTGCGTTTTGGTGCCAATGATGCCACTCTGTGGTCGGCGAGACCGACGGCTCACGATAAAAATTCACCGTTCCGACAAAGGCGACGTCACCTTTGAATTGAGCATTTTCAGCGGCCGCCTTTTGCGCTTTCATCACCAGCAATGCATTCGGATTCGATTCTTTTGGCCCGCAAAGCCCGCACTCGCCAATGACAAAGGGTAGCTTTGGAATTCCTAGGTCTTTGCGAATGTCTTTAATGAAATTAACCATGTTCACTTCGTACTCTCTCGACGCCGTGCCATCGTCGCAGCGATCATTCCAACCTTGGAACCAGCCAAAGCCGACGATTTGCGGAGTGTAATCCTTCCACTGGGGGAATAGCGTCTTGAAATTCAAAAGAATATCTTTGGTTTCATGGATAATGGCCGTGTAGAATTCCCCGATTTTCCCGCCGGAGCTCGGCGGACGAAAATCAACACACAAGCTCTTGCCACCCCACGCTTCTTTAATCAACAATACCGGTGCTTGCGTGGCATCACCTACGACGGTGCCAAACTCAAGCTCTGGTCCAATGGCATTATTATTTGCCCCGAAACCGACGGAAAGTCCGCCGTTCTTAATGTCCTGCGCACCTCTTTTAAAATAGGCCACCACATCAGTTCGCGTTTTCCACGTGCCATCTGCATTGACAAGATTGGCATATTTCTTCGCCGTATCTGGATTCTTGACCAGGTAGCCCAGACTGCCTTGGCCACCGTTCGCCTTTTGCTCCAATGCCACGCGGCCCGTGCCGACCATATTCGACTGGCCTGCCAGGATATACACTTTGACGACTTTGGGAGTTTCCGCACTCATTGCCGTGACATCGGCAATCAAAACGTTGAGGAACGTAACGGCCAATGCGAGCCATGGCAGGGGACGAGTGGAATAATAGGGTTTCATAATGATCAAAGGCTGATCAGGAAAAGAGAAAGCGCAATATGGGGTATTGCGATGGAATTTTCAATTCTTACGGCGTTTTCTAAGCGGAATCAAGCAGTGCAGCCGCTGCACGGTAAATTCGTGCAGCGGCTATGACCTCGAACCTCGGCTCTTAAAGCAAAGACGTTTATTTTGGGACCACTGTTGGCGCGGGCTTCTGACGCCCCATCTCAGCCAAGTGTTTCTGAGCTATCGCCGCGTATGGTGACTCTGAATTTTCTTTAACAAATTTGGTGAGTGCCGTTATGCGGTTCGCAAACGTCATAGCAGGAACATTCATAATCGTCTGATAGCGCCTCCCAATGGTCTGTTCCTTGCGGCCCTCAGCGCTTTCAAAGCGTTCTTTAAGCGCGGTCAATTCGGGTATCGGGGCTATTCCTTTATAGGATTTCTCAAAAGTCGACAGCCGTGTCGCCGCAGCAAGGCTGTCGCCTTCAGCGGCGAGTTGCTCAATCGTTTGGCGCTCAGCAGCTACCTTTTTCATCAGATAGGCTTGCATAATTTCAGCTTTTTTCTGATCATCCGCAGTGGTTTTGGGATCTGCCATCACCTTGGTCAGCAGCGAAATGGCGGTGGGGTACTTCCCATCGGCAAGCGCCCCAAAAACCGCACGAACTGGTCCGGTTAACTTGTTATGGTCAAGACCTGAAATAATCAGTCCGCCTCCGGCTATGCGCAAATGACGAAAGCCTGCGGAAAAAACCAGCGCATTTAAAGCGGTCGTCCAGACGGGTCCGAATTCAAAATCAATACCTTGACTGGTATAGATATTTTTACCGCCGACGCCTGGTTGCGCGACGAAGCGACCATCTTCAAGGCGCATCAAAGAAAAACTGTAGCGGTATTTGTCCATCAGTTTACGAAACAATACTGGGTCAAGTGCTGCCGTACCAAGCGTTCCCCACATTTTCCCCATCGCGGACGTGGCATGCGAGCTGAAATAAAGCCGATCCCATTGCCGGCCGAGAGCACCGGCAATGGTTTTGCCATACACCAACTGACCAGGGGTC
>JANMYZ010000353.1:0-2762 GCA_031382605.1 Planctomycetota bacterium
CTTCGAGCTTCGAGCTTCGAGCTTCGAGCTTCGAGCTTCGAGCTTCGAGCTTCGAGCTTCGAGCTTCGAGCTTCGAGCTTCGAGCTTCGAGCTTTGAGCTGCTGGCTCATTCAACCAATCCCTGGCAATTGCTGGGGATTGGTTTTTTTTAGGCATCACGCCTTTGGTGGGTCTTTGGGTTCTAATGCGGTTTCGGATTCGGCGTGCTTTGCCAGATCTTCGGGCTTTGCGCGTTTGATGAATCCGACGGCGAAGATCAGGAGAATCAGGACGGAAGAAAAAGCGCTGTTGATGTGGATGAGCGAACGTCCGTGCAAATTCCAATAACTGCGGGCGACGCGATAGTTTTTCCCAGCGGCGAAGCGGGATTCTTCCGGTGCGCTTGCTGAGTGGCTGTAAATCGTGATCGCATAGGGAATGGTGAACACTGGTTGGTACTGCTTATCCACCATCTGAATATATTCCGCCGAGGTGGTGTAGGTGGCTGGCTCGGCGTTTGGCTGTGCACGGCCAACCACATCGCCAGGAAATTCCAGCATGAGTTTTAGGCCAATGGTCGCCACCGCCAAAAAGGCTGCGGTTTCCAAGTGTGGGAATTTGCGCAGCAGCAGGATAAAGCCCTGAGCCGCATAACGCATGATCAAAATATAGACGAAGCCAGCGATCAATAAGACGTAGAATTTATCCGACAGCGCGACGGCCGCAGCGATGGAATCCACAGAAAATGCAATGTCTGTGCATTCAATCATGACCACCGTGCTCCAGAACACCGACAGGCCAGGGATACGTCGTAGCGTTTTGGGCTGATCGTCAGGCTCTAATGGGTTCTTGTGGGCTTGCAGGAAATGGTTCATGGCGATGTATCCCAAATACAGTCCGCCGAGAATCTTCAGATACCATTGGCTGATAATCCAGGTCGCGAGACACAGCGCGATAATTAAGAAAGTATAGGCGCCAAGAATGCCGTAACGCAGCGCCTTGCCTTGCTGTTCTTTGGGTAGTTTGCGCGCCAACATCGCCAGAGCGACCGCATTGTCACACGACAGCAAACCTTCCAGGACAATCAGCGTCGCAATGACCAACAAGTCACTGATTTGAAAACGGTCGAGATCAAGAAAGCTGAGGATTTCATCCATAGGGGCGGCAGCCTTGCGCTTGGCAGCCGAGCGACAAGTGGATTTGTGCGCTCCTTACGTTCGTCAGCGCGTCAGTCTAAACGCACAGCAAAAGATCGAACACCGAGCACCAGAGCACCAGAGCAGAAAAGAGAAACACTCTCTCGTACGATCAACCAAAAGGGATCCCGTTGTTTCGACGTAATGTTTGACTTCTTCCTCTGTGCCCTCTGTAGTACTAAGGTTCTATTTCTCCGTGCTGTCCGAAGAAATCGCTAAGCGTACGAAAGGAAAGAAAGCAGGGGAACGGCTAAACCACAGAGGGCACAGAGGGCACAGAGAAAGGCATTCTGATTTTCCTCTGTGCCCTCTGTGCCCTCTGTGGTTAGGCTTCTCCGATCTTTGCCTTCGCTTGGGTTCCGGTTCTGCCGGGCTGTGTTCTATTGCTGTCCTTAGTTAGGTTCAGCGCGGAATCGCGCGTACCAAACTATAGCTCTGGCCAACGCGAATCACCGCCCCGCGTGTGTGCGCAGCGACGGTGCTGCGACGGGCGCCGCGCCCTGGACCATCGTTGACCGAATAATCAAAAAAGCTGAGGCGTCCACCACCGTTGTTGGTGTAAGCAATCCATTCATCGTCGACTCGCACCATCGACCCTGGGGTGGACGGTAATCCGGTGAACCCACTGTAGCGCAGATCGCCCGCACCGGCGACAGCGGTGAGCTCGCTTTGCAAGAGTCCTTTGGGCGCGAAGCGACCACCACCGGTCAGCACGAATGAAAGGCGAATGGCCGCCGGAAATGGTGGTTTGCGCGTCAATGCGATAACGTTTTGGGCCGGAGGAATCCAGCCTTTGGGCCGCGTGTCGTAGTCTTCTGATGAATGGCTGCCATTGAGCGAAGGCCCCCACGGTCCTAAACGCGTTCCTCCATTGGCGTCCAGTTGTTCCCAATCGGGTTGATCAGCTGCATTTTTTGGCCGCTGCATGCCAGGGATGTCGTTGAGCGCGATCCAACTGCTGAAATGCAGGCAGCCCTGGGTGAGAACGGAGCTGGAGATGACTAAGGTAAAATTTTCCGTGCTTCCGCCGCTAGAACCTGCGCCGGTACCTGCGGGAGCTCGCCAGTTATAACGGCCAGCGAATTCAATGTCGGCGACGCCAGCGCTATCAGAGACGGAGCGCATGATTTGGCGAGCAAACCAATCGGTGTCTGCCGGCGGACTAGCAGCACTGATACTCCCCCCGAGTCCAGCATCGGCGCCTGCGGCGTTGTAGCGGTTCCAACTCAGAGTGTCAAAACTAGTGACGATGCGACCGACCTTTCCGCTCGCGATGACCAGGGAAGAAATGAAATCCAAGATCCCGCGCGAATCATCAAGCACGATACGTCGCAAACGCGGTTCTTGGTCCGGCGTTTCTTCCACCCACAAACCGACCAACGAACGAGCGTTCTGTCCGCGTGCACCGATACCGTCAGGGTTTTGACCAGCGGTGGTGAACGACACCAAGGTATTGCCGCTAGGGCGGGGAATGCCGGCAAAGAACCAGCCATCACTATTTTCTGGCACCATATGGTTCAAATCATCGCTGACTGCGCCAAGCACCGCGATGGTTTCATCGTTTGCTGAACGACTGAATTCACCACG
>JANMYZ010000369.1:0-9839 GCA_031382605.1 Planctomycetota bacterium
CTGCTGGTGGTCGCCATCAGCAGGATATCCAAGAAGTAATCGCGCATTGGTCGACGCCCTGAAATCTGGGTGATCACTTTCAACGAGAGAAAAAATGACTGGCTCATCTCATGATGCCTCGGCAGCCGAACCAGCCACCACTAGCCGCCCGTTAGGCATGCGCATCTACACCTGCCCCATGCACCCGGAGGTACAACAGGACCATCCGGGCTCATGTCCCAAATGCGGCATGGCGTTGGAGCTTAAGACTGGTTCCGCGAGTCCCGCGTCGGTCAAAAAACCAGCGACGGGAATCTACACCTGCCCGATGCACCCCGAGGTGCAGCAGGATCATCCAGGGGCGTGTCCCAAATGCGGCATGGCGTTGGAGCTCAAGGGTGGTTCAGCGAGTCCGGCACCAGACGACAACGCTGAACTGCATGACATGACGAGGCGGTTCTGGATCGGCACGGCGCTGACCGTGCCGGTATTCGTGCTGGCGATGGTTCACGTCATTCCTGCGTTTGTCCACCAGTCCTGGGTGGATAGCCACGTCAGCCGGTGGATACAGTTCGCCCTCACCACGCCGGTGGTCGCGTGGGCCGGATGGCCATTTTTTGTGCGTGGATGGCAATCGCTCCGCTCATGGAATCTCAATATGTTCACGCTGATCGCCATCGGCGTCGGCGCGGCGTATGGTTTCAGCGTGGTGGCGATGCTGCTGCCAAACCTATTCCCACAGGCCATGCAGCACGACGGCAAGGTCGCCATCTACTTCGAGGCCGCCGCCGTGATCGTGGTGCTGGTGCTGCTTGGACAGGTGTTGGAACTGCGCGCCCGTAGTCGCACTGGCAGTGCGATCACCGCACTCCTCAACCTCGCGCCACCAACTGCTCGTCAGGTCGCTCCGGGTGGCGATAACGTCGTGCCCTTGGACCAGGTGAAGGTCGGTGACTGGTTGCGCGTAGTGCCCGGTGACAAAGTCCCCGTCGATGGCGTGGTGGTGGAAGGCCATTCGAGCGTCGAGGAATCGATGATCACTGGTGAACCGTTACCGGTCGAGAAATCTGTCGGCGACGCGGTGACCGGCGGAACCGTGAACGGCACCGGAAGTTTTGTCATGCGCGCGGAGCGCATCGGTGCCGACACGCTGCTCGGCCAGATCGTCGACATGGTCGCGGAGGCTCAACGTAGCCGCGCGCCGATCCAGGGACTGGTCGATCGCGTGGCGAGTTTTTTTGTCCCAGCGGTGCTGGTGATCGCAGTCATCACCTTTGCCGCCTGGATGTGGTTGGGGCCCGAGCCGCGCTTGGCCTACGCCATCGTCAACGCCGTCGCGGTGCTGATCATCGCCTGTCCATGCGCCCTCGGCCTGGCGACACCGATGTCGATCATGGTCGGCGTCGGACGCGGAGCGCAGGCCGGGGTGCTGATGAAAAGCGCGGAAGCCCTCGAACGTCTGGAAACCGTCACCACGCTGATGGTGGACAAGACCGGCACCCTGACCGAAGGAAAACCAGTGCTCATGGACGTGTTGCCGGTCGAGGGCATCGACGCCAACGAACTCGTGCGGCTTGCCGCGGCGCTCGAACAAAGCAGCGAACACCCGCTCGCCGCCGCCGTGGTCCAGGGAGCCAAGACCCGGCAGATCCCGATGAGTGCAGTCTCCGACTTCCGTTCAGTGACCGCCGGTGGCGTCGTCGGCAAGGTGGATGGACGTACGGTACTGATCGGCAAACCAGCGTTTCTGCGCAACGAACACATTGCCGGTCTGGAACCACTCGAAGCCAGCGCCGCGAAATTGCAGGAGGACGGCAAGACCGTCCTGTTCGTCGCGGTCGATGGCAAGCCGGGAGGACTGCTGGCGGTGGCCGATCCCATCAAGGCCTCTACGCCGGAAGCCATCAGCCAACTGCACGCGCTGGGTTTGAAGCTGGTGATGCTCACCGGCGACAATCGCCGCACCGCAGCGGCGGTGGCCAAAACACTCGGCATCGATGCCGTGGAAGCCGAAATCGAACCGGCCGGCAAAGTTGCGCACGTGAAGCAGCTCCGCGCCAAGGGTCAACACGTGGCGATGGCCGGCGACGGTATCAACGATGCGCCCGCCCTGAGCGAGGCCGACGTCGGCATCGCCATGGGTACCGGCACGGACGTCGCCATGCACAGCGCGGGCATCACTTTGGTAAAAGGCGATCTGCGCGGGATCGCCAAGGCCATCACGCTCAGTCGTGCGACCATGCGCAACATCCGCCAGAACCTGTTCTTTGCCTTCATCTATAACGCACTCGGCATCCCCATCGCGGCAGGACTGCTGTATCCGCTGTTCGGCTTATTGCTCAGCCCGATGATTGCCGGTGCCGCAATGAGTCTGAGTTCCGTCTCGGTGATCGGCAACGCCTTGCGTCTGCGTAAGACGCATTTGTGAGCGCCGTGACCCTCGTCCGCGGAAAAGTCTGGCTCCGGCGTTCTTCGGCATCGTCCCATTGAGAAGCTCGATGACGATGCAAATACAATTTGAAATCCCACATTCCTAAGGCCAGCATGATTCAACGTTCTTTCATAACATTGCTGTCCTGTGTGCTGTTGGTCGCGTGCGGTCCCACTGCGCGGGTCGACCTTCCGCCAACACATCCGGCTCATGCAGACGCGGAAGAATCACCGGTGCCAACACCATCGTCGGCGCTTGCCATCAGCGTGCTGCCGACGGACTCATCGCCAGCACCCGCGGACCACGATCATGCGCAGCATACCAAACCGGATGCTGCCGCTGCGATTCCCACCGACACCAAGCCCGCTGACACCAAGCCCGCGGGCGAAGACCACTCCCAACATCAGAAGCATGGGAAGGGGCCTTAATATGCGCACGTCCGTCCTCTGCGGCACGTTGGCTGCCATGATCGCGTTGGTTGGATGCGGCAGTCCGCCGCGGGATCAGGGATTCAGTGATGTGGCGTCATTGGTCCACGAACGCACCGGCACCACGGTCCAATGGCACCAAGGGACCAGCGCTGACGCTGATGTGGCTACGTCGGTCACCAATCTGCTCAACAAACCCATCACTCCCGACAGCGCCATTCAGATCGCGCTGCTCAACAACCCGCGTTTGCATGCAACTTATCAGGATTTGGGCGTCAGCCAGGCAGAGTTGGTGCAGGCCGGTCTGCTACGCAACCCAACGCTGGTAGCGGGCGTGAAATTTTTCAGCGAAGGCCCGGTAGTTGAACTGTCGCTGGTCGAGAACCTGCTCCAAGTATTCAGCTTGCCGGCGCGCAAACGTTTTGCTGAGGCGCAGCTGGCCGAAGCCAAGGCAACGGTTGCGGGGGCGATCATCGACCTGATGGCGGATACCCGTCGTGCAGCCATTCGCCTGCTCGCAGCGCAACAAGGATTGGAGATGCGTCGCACGGTTCTGCAGGCCATGGACGCAGCGGTCGACTTGGCGAAGCGCATCCATGACGCCGGCAACAGTACGTTGCTGGAATATTCCAGCGATCTGGCGGCGGCGGAACAAGCGCGTCTGGAGGTGTCTGCCAGTGAAGATGCCGTGCTGATCGCGCGTGAGCACTTGGCCACGACCATGGGATTATGGGGCAACGACGCCACGCGTTGGGTTATGGATGGGCGACTGCCGGACCTGCCGGCTGAGGATGGTACTGGTGATGGCACCGGTCTGGAACGACGCGCTGTCACAGCCAGCTTGGAACTGATGGCACTGCGCGAAGGTGCACGCGCCCTGGGTGAGCGTTATGGCATCGAACGTCTCGACGCCTGGTTCGGCGACGCGCACGTGGGCGTGGTTGGCGAACGCGAGAGCTCGGGTGATTGGGGTTTTGGTCCGCAGGCTGGCATCGCCATCCCCATCTTCGATCAAGGCCAAGGACGTCGCGCCACCGCCACCGCGCAGCTGGAGCGCGTCGCACGACTGCATCACGCCTTGGCGGTTGAGCTCCGCTCACAAGTCCGGGTCGTGCGGGCGCAGGTTCGCTCAGCCTATGCGCGTGCTCGCTTTGTCCGCCAGGTCCTGTTGCCGCTGCGCATCCGTATCGTTCACGAATCAATGCTGCACTACAACGGCATGTTGATCGGTCCGTTCCAGGCGCTGGAAGCCAAACGAATGGAAGTCGAAACTGGTGGGCAATTCATTGAGGCCTTGGAAAGTTTCTGGCTCGCGCGTGCGACCCTGGACCAAACGCTACAGGGTCGCATCGCTCGAGGCGAGGCTAACCGTCCGGATCACATGGTCCCTGCTCAGGAGAAACGTCATGAGTGATCCGGTCACCCGTCGCAAACTGTTGACTGTGGGCAGTCGTACCGTCGCCGCTGGTGCGTTACTCGCCGGTATGGGGACGCGCTTGAGCGCTTTCGAACCGGCGACGAGTGTGAACCTGCCCACGGCGGCCGCAGCGCCTGGGGGCAAGGACTGGCTGGAACCGGGCCAGCCCGGCACGCATTACCAGCCGGTGGTGGTGCCCAATGGCAAGATCCTGCCCTGGACCATTGTCGATGGGGTCAAGGTGTTTCACCTGATCGCGCAAGAAGTCCCAGGACACGAATTCGCTCCTGGGCTGGTGGCGGATTGTTGGGGCTACAACGGCATGGTGCATGGTCCGGTGATCGAAGCCGTCGAAGGCGACCGCGTCCGCATCTACGTCACCAACAAATTGCCGGCCGCTACGACCGTCCACTGGCACGGCGTGTTGTTGCCGAGTGGCATGGATGGCGTCGGCGGACTCTCTCAGAAATCCATTCAACCGGGCGAGACCTTCGTTTACGAGTGGACCTTCCGGCAGCACGGCACGTTGATGTACCACTCGCATCACGACGAGATGACGCAGATGGCGCTTGGGATGACCGGGATGATCGTGGTCCATCCGCGCAAGCCGGTCGGTCCAAAGGTGGATCGAGATTTCGTGCTCTTGCTGCATGAATGGAAGATTGTTGCGGGAACACGTCGTCCCGATCCGAATGAGATGAACGACTTTAACGTGCTGACGATCAACGCACGAATTTTTCCGGGAACCGCTCCCCTGATTACTAAACTTGGCGAACGGGTGCGCATCCGCATTGGCAATCTGAGTGGGATGGATCACCACCCGATTCACCTCCACGGATACCAGTTTCTAGTGACCGCAACTGACGGCGGCCAGATACCAGAAGCAGGCCAATGGCCGGAAACCACCGTGCTGGTGCCGACCGGAGCGACCCGCGACGTCCAATTCATCGCGGACAATCCAGGCGATTGGGCCCTGCATTGCCACATGACCCATCACGTCATGAACCAGATGGGCCACGGCATTCCAAACCTGATCGGCATCAAAACCGACGGTCTCGACGAGCGCATCCGCAAGCTTCTCCCCGGTTACATGACCATGGGCGACACCGGCATGGGCGACATGGGAGAAATGGGCATGAAAGTGCCACCGAACAGCCTGCCGATGGTTGGGGCCAAAGGTCCCAAAGATTACATCACCATGGGTGGCATGTTCACCATCCTCAAAGTTCGCGAGCAGCTCACCTCGTACGATGATCCAGGTTGGTATCAGGACCCGCCGGGAACCGTGGCGATGGCGGCAACGCCGGAACAGTTGCAGCGCGATGGGATATCCACCAATTGAATCTACATCCGGCGATCGAGCGAACACAGAGCACCAGAGGACCAGAGAGCGGTGCAAGAACGCGTTGGCGGCCCGGGATCGTTCTGCCGCCTGCGTTATCACCATGAGCAGTGATCGGATCGCCGAGGATAGCCACGGCACGAGTTGCGCGCGGACTAAGACGAAGGGTTAGGCGATCTATGGAGAAACAGAGCGATCAGCCCTGGCATGCGCTGCCGGCGGAACAGGTGTTGCAGCATCATGGCGTAGACCGAACCGCAGGTCTGTCCCACGACGAAGTGCTCCGGCGTCAGCAGGTGCATGGCCCCAACCGCGTCAGCGCACATCGGGGTACGCCGCTGTGGTTGACGTTCCTCATGCAGTTCAATCAACCGCTGGTCTACATCCTGTTGGTGGCGGTGGTGGTCACGGCGTTCCTGGGCGAATGGGTGGATTCGGCAGTCATCTTGAGCGTCGTGGTGATCAATGCGGTCATCGGGTTCCTGCAGGAATCCAAGGCAGAAAAAGCGGTGGAGGCGTTGGCCCAGATGGTTGCCACCGACACCTCGGTCCGGCGTGAGCGGCAGAAGCAACGCGTTCCGTCACACCAACTCGTGCCCGGCGATCTGACGCTGCTGGAGGCTGGCGATCGAGTTCCAGCCGACGTGCGCCTGTACCATGCGCGTGATTTCCACGTCGATGAGTCCGCGCTGACGGGCGAGTCGTTGCCGGTGGGGAAACAGTCGGATCCCGTGGCCCACGACACTATCTTGGCGGAGCGCAAGAACCTCGCGTTTGCCGGAGCCTTGGTCACTAAGGGGCAGGCTGAAGGCGTGGTGTGCGCCATTGGTGACCGGACGGAGACCGGTCGCATCGGTCAACTCATCGCCAGCGCGGATGAGTTGAGCACGCCGCTGACCAAGAAGATCGCCCATTTGAGCCGTTGGTTGTTGTGGGCGATCCTGGCGGTCGCGGTGCTGGCGTTCGCCGTCGGTGTCCTGCGGGGAAACCCGCCGTCACAGATGTTCATGGCGGCGGTGGCGCTGGCGGTAGGTGCGATTCCTGAAGGTCTACCTGCGGCGGTGACCATCGTGCTTGCCATCGGGGTGGTGCGTATGGCGAAGCGCAAAGCCATCATTCGCCGCCTGCCCGCGGTCGAAACGCTCGGCAGCACCACGGTGATCTGTACGGATAAGACCGGCACGCTGACTGAGAACCAGATGACCGTGCGGGAAGTCCATGCCGATGGACGCGCGTATATGGTGACGGGCACGGGATACGGCCCGACTGGTGAACTGCGTTTGGCTGACGTGGTGGTCAACACATCTGAACACACGGCGCTGGCGGAATGCCTACGCGCAGGCGTGCTGTGTAATGAATCCGAACTCCGGGACGAGGGCGGAAAAATCGTGGTGCATGGCGATCCGACCGAGGCCGCGTTGTTGGTCGCCGCGCAGAAAGGCGGACTGGTGCCGACGGATGTGCGCCGTGATGCGCAGGTGCTCGACAGCATCCCCTTTGCGTCGGAACAGATGTTTCGCGCGACCATGCACGCCACACCAACCGGAAAGGTCATCTACAAAGTCGGCGCGCTGGAACGACTGCTCGATACCTGCGTTGATGCCCGTGGCCAAGGCGATGCACCAACAGGGCTCGATCGCGAGGGCATCCTGCGGGCGGCGGAAGGCATCGCTGGACGAGGCTTACGGGTGTTGGCGTTGGCCCGGCGTTTGGTCGACGCGCAGTACGGCAAACTCGACCTCACGAATGTGGCGAGCGGCTTCACTTTTCTTGGTCTGCAAGGAATGATGGATCCACCGCGCCCGGCGGCGATCGCGGCAGTGCGTCAATGCCAGCTCGCTGGTATCGCAGTGAAAATGATCACCGGCGATCATCTGGCCACGGCCCGCGTCATTGCCGCTCAGATCGGTCTGCACGGCCGCGAGGAAAACGGCATGTTGGTGGCGATTTCCGGCCACGACTTGGAGCAGGTCTCCGATCAGGATCTTCCAGAACTCGCCGATCGCACGGCGGTGTTCGCGCGCGTCGCGCCAGAACAGAAACTCCGTCTGGTGCGCGCGCTTCAGACCCACGGTCACGTGGTGGCCATGACCGGTGATGGCGTCAACGACGCTCCTGCGCTCAAGCAAGCGGACATTGGTGTAGCGATGGGCGTCACTGGTACAGAGGTCGCCAAAGGCGCGGCGTCGATGATCCTGCTCGACGACAATTTCGCTTCGATCGAAGCTGCGGTCGAAGAAGGCCGCGGAGTATTCGACAACCTCACCAAGTTCATCGTCTGGACCATCCCAACCAACGTGGGTGGAGCCGCGGTCCTGATCATCGCCATCCTATTCGGCACCGTGCTGCCCGCGTTGCCGGTGCAATTATTGTGGGTCAACCTGACGACATCGATCTTCCTTGGTTTGATGCTGGTGTTCGAACCGAAGGAGGCGGATCTCATGACGCTGCCGCCGCGCGATCCTAAGCGCCCGCTGCTGACGTTTACACTCTTGCTGCGCACGGGATTAGTGTCGTTGATCACGCTGAGTGGCGCGTTCTGGCTGTTCTTCTATGAGTTGAACGCTGAGGGAGAAACCGAGGCCGCTGCGCGCACGGCAGTGATCAATGTCATCGTGCTGGTGCAAATCGCCTACCTCTTCAGTTGCCGCACACTCACTCATTCGCTGTTCACCATCGGATGGTTCACCAATCGCTGGGCCATCGTCGGTGCGCTCGGCATGCTGGCAGCGCAACTCGCGTTCACCTATGCGCCAGTGATGAACACGCTATTCCACACTGCGCCGATCGGCCTCGAATCCTGGGGGCGTATCGCCTGCGTGGCAGTCGCTGCTTTTGTCGTCGTTGAGGTAGAGAAGTGGATTCGCTTCGGTCGCCATCACGACACCCCTGCTACCCCCAAATAAGGTAACTCATCTATGAGCACCATGACGCACATCGCTGTTTTCGATGTCAAACCGTATGATCGTGCCTACCTCACGCAGGCACCTGGAGCCGAACGCCTGACGTGGAGTTTCCACGAATTTCGCTTGAGCGCTGAAACGGTTTCAGCCGCAAAAGGAGCGCACGGTGTCTGCGTTTTTGTTAATGATCACGTCGATCGCAGGTGCCTGACCATGCTCGCTGGGCTGGGGGTCAAACTCATCGCCTTGCGTTGCGCCGGATTCAATAATGTGGACATCGAATGTGCCCGCGAACTCAGTCTGACGGTGGTGCGGGTGCCCGCCTATTCGCCACACGCCGTCGCCGAGCATGCCGTTGCGCTTCTACTTACCCTCAACCGTAAAATCCACCGCGCCTATAACCGCGTGCGCGAACTGAATTTCTCACTCGGTGGCCTTGTCGGTTTTGACCTCTATCGAAAAACCATCGGCATTGTTGGAACGGGTAAGATTGGTCGCGTGACCGCGCAGATTTACCGAGGATTCGGCGCTAACGTACTTGCCCATGACCCAGCCCCAGCCTTGGAATGGTCGACCGCGAACCAAGTCACGTATGTCGACCTTGCGACGGTGCTGTCGCGCAGCGATATCATTTCGCTACATTTGCCGCTGTTACCGGCAACGCATCACCTGATCAATGAACAGTCACTCGCCCGAATGAAGCCGGGAATATTCATCGTCAACACCAGCCGCGGAAAGCTCATCGATACCGGCGCGCTCATCGCTGCACTTAAAAATGGCCATGTCGGCGGTGTCGCCTTGGATGTCTATGAAGAAGAAGCAGGGATTTTTTTTGAAGACCTCTCAGGGCAGGTTCTGCAAGATGACGAACTTTCGCGGTTGTTGACGTTTCCGAATGTGCTCATCACCGCACATCAGGCATTTCTCACCCACGAGGCACTTTCCGAAATCGCTCGGGTTTCAACTGAAAATTTTTTACAAATTGCAACCGGCGGACCATTTTTGGAGGGAACGTCGCTGTAATGTTGTTCAATGGTTTGGCACCCTCATGAGCCGTTGCGTAAACTGAATCGCAAGCGCAATGGTTGGAGGCGGCCTGTTCGCTGTGACCAGCTTGTCGTCCGCACCGCCGTCCGCATTAATGTGGCCTAGCGGACCAAACGATCAAACCATCGCCGACCGGCTTCGCGCGCCAAATGGAGGGCGAGATCGAAAGCCGTCAGATCGGGATAATTACAGCGTTTTGCCAAGTGCATGCGCGCTTCGCGCTCGGTTGGCAGACTACTGATGGCTTTTCCCGCAGCCAGACGCATGCGCGCTTCAATGAAGCGCAGCGTCC